>PNND01000193.1 GCA_013824045.1 Rhodobacter sp.
TCGAAGGTGCCGCCACCAAGGTCATAGACCGCGATGGTGCGGGTTTCCTTCTTGTCCAGACCATAGGCCAGCGCTGCCGCGGTCGGCTCGTTGATGATGCGCAGCACTTCCAGACCGGCGATCTTGCCCGCGTCCTTGGTCGCCTGACGCTGAGCGTCGTTGAAATAGGCCGGAACCGTGATCACGGCCTGCGTGACGGTTTCACCCAGATAGGATTCGGCGGTTTCCTTCATCTTCTGCAGGATGAAAGCCGAGATCTGCGACGGCGAATACTTCTCACCCCGCACTTCGACCCAGGCATCGCCGTTGCCGCCGTTGATCACCTTGAAGGGGATATTCTTCTGATCCTTCAGAACAGCGGGATCGTCATGGCGGCGCCCGATCAGGCGCTTGACGGCAAAGACGGTGTTGGCGGCGTTGGTCACCGCCTGCCGTTTGGCAGGCTGGCCCACCAGACGCTCACTTTCCGTAAACGCAACAATAGACGGCGTCGTGCGCGCGCCTTCCGAGTTTTCGATGATCCGGGGCTGCGAACCATCCATGATGGCAACGCAAGAGTTCGTGGTCCCGAGGTCAATCCCGATGACTTTGGCCATGATATGCTACCTCTTCTTTCGGCGATGTTTTGGGGACGGACCCTAGCTAGGCATCCAGCCCCGATCCCAAGTGCATCCGGGGGCAGGCGGCCCGCCCGTATCCCGGCTTGGTCGTGTATATAAGAGGGGCATCGGTGGCCTGCAAGCGGCTGGCCTGTTGGAAAGCAATATCAATGCAAAGGAATGCATGCATGGCCGCGCCAATCGAAATCCGGGGCTTCCAATACTGGCCCGGTCACCTCGACGTCTCGGCGCAATCGACCCTGCTGTCCGATCTGCGCGCCGTCGTCGCAGCCGCACCGCTTTACAGCCCGGTCACGCCGGGTGGCCGCCCGATGAGCGTGCGGATGACCTCGGCAGGCCGTCTTGGCTGGATCACCGATCAACGCGGCTACCGCTACGAAACCCACCACCCCGCAGGCCAGCCTTGGCCGCCGATCCCGCCTGCCGTTCTGGATATCTGGCACGCTCTCACCGGGTTGGCGCGGGCGCCGGATTGCTGCCTCGTCAATTTCTACGGAGAAGGCGCAAAGATGGGCCTGCATCAGGACCGGGACGAAGGCGATTTCTCCTTTCCCGTCCTCTCCATCAGCCTTGGGGATGAGGCGCTATTCCGCATGGGCGGCCCGAACCGCACCGATCCCACCGAAAGCCTCTGGCTCAAATCCGGTGATGTCCTTCTGATGGGCGGCCCCGCGCGCCTTGCATGGCACGGGATCGACAGGCTGCGCTTCCGTTCGTCCCGCCTGTTGCCGGGCGGCGGGCGCATCAACCTGACCTTGCGGGTGGTGGAAGGCGCTACTTCCCCATTGTCCAGCTGACCGATACCCGCTTGCCGGTGTAATACTCCCCGATCAGCCCCAGCGTCAGGCAGGCCAGCATCACATAGACAGGGTATTCGATGCTCGTATAGCGCGGCGCATAGTTCAGAAAGATGTAGCCCCGGCCCTGATCGATCACATGAAACAGCGGATTCCAGTCAAAAAAGGCCAACACAATTGTCGGCATTGCATTGGCTACGAACATCTTCCCAGACGCGATCATGTTGATCCGTATGTACAAAGACGCAACGATCCCGAAAAATCGCGGCTGCCATGGTGATGCCGCACGAAACAGCATCCCCACGGAAATTCCCGTCGCCCAGGCCAGCACCAGCATCGCCATCATGCCCACCGGATCGTCAAACGTCAGGGGCACGAACACCGCATGATAGATGTATAGGATGATCGACGCCGAAAAGACCTGCAGATACAGCGCCCCGAGCGCCGCCGATGATATGGCGATGATCGTATTCATCGGCGCGTGTTTCATCATGGCCGATGTCGGACCGTCCGCCTTCATCACGGCATTCAGCGTCTTTACATGGGTCATGTACATGAACACGCCCGACATCAGAAAAAGGATGTAATCCCCCCGGATCGCGTTCGGCCGCGCCCCGGCAAAGGTGAACATCAGATAAAAGCCGGCGATCATCAGCGATGACTGAATCACGTTCAGCACAAGGCCGAACACCGCGCTGGTGTGGGTCTTGCGAACATTGTGAACGGCCCCATGGAACACAAGCTCCAACATGCCCAAGGCCGTTCGCGCCCGTGTTCGCCTGACATCCGCCTGAAACCGCACGCCTGAGATCCTTGCAATCCTGCCCGCGGCCTGCTCTTCGGCCCGCGCATCCACTGGGAAACCTTGCCCTTATCGTTGCGTCAGATGATAAGGCGACCTTGTGTTCAGTTCAACTGCGGCGACCCGAACGCCGCGCTGATACGAGGTATTCGATGCAGTTTGATCACCTGATCCCCGTCATGCGCCGCCTTGCGCTCGAAGCCGGGGATGTGATCCTCGCGGTCTATGAAAGCCCGGATTTCGCGGTGAAGGCAAAATCCGATGCCTCCCCGGTGACCGAAGCGGATGAGGCCGCCGATGCCCTCATCTCGGCTGGCCTGCGCGCGGCTTTTCCCGATGTCACCCTGATCACCGAAGAACAGGCCGACAGCCACGCCCTTTCGGCTCGCACATTCCTCATCGTGGACCCGCTGGATGGCACCAAGGAATTCGTCCAACGCCGCGGCGATTTCACCGTGAACATTGCCTATGTGCAGGACGGCATCCCCCTGCGCGGTGTCGTCTACGCACCCGCGAAAGGCCGCCTCTTCTACACCCTGCCCGATGGAACGGCGGTGGAGGAAACCGGGGCCTTCGACAAGGCCACGCCCGGCCCATTGCAGCCGATCCGCGTCTCCACCCCCGACAATTCCGCGCTGATGGTCGTCGCTTCCAAATCCCATCGCGATCAGGCGACCGATGATTACATCGCCCACTACGCCGTGCGTGACATGACCTCTGCCGGATCCAGCCTGAAATTCTGTCTCGTCGCCACCGGTGAGGCCGATCTCTACCCCCGCCTTGGCCGCACCATGGAATGGGACACGGCAGCAGGCGACGCCGTACTGCGCGGCGCGGGCGGCCACGTTGTCCACTTTGACACGCACGAACCTCTGACCTATGGCAAGCCCGGCTGGGACAATCCCTTCTTCATCGCCCACGCCCCCGGAGTTCAGCTTAGGAAATGACCGTCCTCATCGCCATCCCCGCCCGCTACGCCTCAACCCGCTATCCCGGCAAACCGCTGGTGGAACTGAACGGCCCCGACGGGCGCAAGACGCTCATCCGCCGTTCATGGGAAGCGGCGATGGCCGTCAAGGGCGCGGACCGCGTGGTCGTGGCGACCGATGACGCCCGCATTGCCGACCACGCAACCGCCTTTGGGGCCGAGGTGGTGATGACCTCCACCGCCTGCCAGAACGGCACGGAACGCTGCGCCGAAGTGGCGGCGAAATTGCCGGGCTTTGATATCGTGGTGAACCTGCAAGGCGACGCCCCACTGACCCCCGCATGGTTCATCGAAGACCTCGTCGCCGGGCTGAACGCTGACCCGCTTGCCGAAATCGCCACCCCCGTCCTGCGCTGCGAAGGCGCGATGCAGGCCAAACTGCTCGACGATCGCCGCCACGGCCGCGTCGGCGGCACCACTGCCGTGTTTGGTGCGGGCGGGCGTGGCCTTTACTTTTCAAAGGAAGTCATCCCCTTCACTGGCCGCGACTATGCCGATGATGAACCCACACCGGTCTTTCACCACGTGGGCGTCTATGCCTATCGCCCCGCCGCTCTGGCCGCTTATCCCGACTGGCAAGTTGGCCCGCTCGAAACGTTAGAAGGTCTGGAACAGCTTCGCTTCCTTGAAAACGGGCGCGCCGTTCTTTGTGTCGAGGTGCAGGCAAGGGGTCGTCAGTTCTGGGAATTGAACAACCCATCCGACGTGCCGGTGATCGAGTCTATGATGTCCCAGATGGGCTGACCTGCGCGGTCGCAGCGGCGGCGGGCCGGGATGCCGCGCTTTGCCGGTTTTTGGGGCAGTTTGCGCTCTGCGCCGAGCCAGAGCTTGATTTGCCGCCGATCCCGCGTTAGCGGCATGGACATAAATTCCGTGCTCCCGAAAACGCTGCTATTCTGCCATAATGCTGCAATAAGTGGCGGGGAATATCGCGTATCAAGTCGCGTGGTTACATTCCCGGAAACAAACCGGGCAGAATTGGATGCAGAGATGAAGATCAAAAAGGTCACAAAAGCAGTCTTTCCCGTGGCCGGGCTGGGAACGCGCTTCCTGCCAGCCACCAAGTCGATCCCGAAAGAAATCATGACGCTGGTTGACCGCCCGCTGATCCAGTATGCGATCGATGAGGCGCGTGCAGCCGGGATCAAGGAATTCATTTTCGTCACGTCGCGCGGGAAATCCGCGCTCGAAGATTACTTCGACAGTGCCCCCGAACTTGAAAGCGCCCTTCGCAAATCGGGCAAGGATGACCTTCTGGAAATCCTCAAGGAAACCAACATGGATTCCGGCGCGATTGCCTATATCCGCCAGAACCGCCCGCTTGGCCTTGGCCATGCGGTCTGGTGCGCCCGCCGCCTGATTGGCAACGAACCCTTTGCCGTTCTGCTGCCCGATGACGTGATCGCTGCGGAAAAGCCCTGCCTTCAGCAGATGGTCGAAGCGTATGAGCAAACTGGCGGCAACATGGTCGCCGCCATGGAAGTGGCGCCGGAACGGACGAAATCCTATGGCGTTCTCGACATCGACGAGGATATGGGTTCGATCGTCAAGGCCAAGGGTATGGTCGAAAAGCCCCCGCTCGGCTCGGCACCGTCAAACCTTGCCGTGATCGGGCGCTACATCCTGTCGCCCAAGGTTCTGGTCAACCTCAACCGCATGAAGCAGGGCGCAGGCGGCGAAATCCAGTTGACCGATGCCATCGCGGAAGAAACCGCCGCTGGGAATGTCTACGGCTATCGCTTCCGCGGCCAGCGCTATGATTGCGGCTCGAAAGCCGGGTTCCTGCAGGCCACCGTTGCTTTCGGCTTGTCCCGCCCGGACCTGCGCGAAGAGTTCTCGGCCTATCTGCACGAGATGATGGCGCTGCAAAAAGCCGCGCAATAACTCCTGCGGCAGGCTTGTGGCCACCGCGCCCGCAGACCTGCTTGCCGCCTATCGCCTGCGCTGGAAACGGCGCAGGCTTCTTGGCCGCGCCTATGCCCGCCGCCATGAACTGACCACCCGCATCGACCGCACCACCGCCATCCGCAAGGGTGACATTCTGGGCTTTTCAACGGTCCGCAACGAAGCCGTGCGCCTGCCGTGGTTCCTTGATCATCACCGCCGCCTTGGCGTGACGCATTTCCTGATCGTCGACAATGGCAGCGATGACGGCACAACCGACCTTCTCGCCGCCCAACCTGATGTCTCGCTCTGGGTGACGCAGGCCTCCTACAAGGCGTCACGCTTCGGCATGGACTGGCTGACTTGGCTGCAGATGCGTCACGGGCACGGCCATTGGTGCCTGACAGTCGATGCCGATGAATTGCTGATCTACCCATACTGGGACAGCCGTGATCTGCGCGCGCTTACCCATTGGCTTGATGCGCAAAATCGCCCGATGTTCGGGGCCATGATGCTCGATCTTTACCCCAAGGGTCCGGTCGGCGATCACCCCTACCACGCGGGAGATGATCCCTTGGCAGCGCTGCCATGGTTCGATCCGTCAGGCTACGGCATCCGGATCCAGCAACCGATGGGCAATCTCTGGGTGCAGGGTGGCCCCCGTACGCGGATGTTCTTCGGGGCCGAACCCCGCCGCGCGCCCACATTGAACAAGGTGCCGCTGGTGAAATGGCATTGGCGTTATGCCTATGTGAACTCTACCCATTCCCTGCTGCCCCCTCGCCTGAACCGCATCTATGCAACGGATGGGTCCGAGGCCCCCTCGGGCCTTCTTCTGCATACCAAATTCCTGCACACGGTTGTGGAACGTGCCCGCATAGAACAAGTGCGGGGCGAGCATTTCTCGAACTCCGCGCAATATGACCGCTACTATGATGCACTGGGGGAAAACCCCGATCTCTGGTCGCCCCATTCCCGCCGGCTGACAACATGGCGCGCGCTGGAATCCCTAGGCCTCATGTCGCGCGGAGGATGGGTTTGATGCGTGCAAATTGCATCAATTCCAGCGGTTCGAATTATACCAGTGTCCAGCAATTGTTTACTTGTGCGAGGGCAAACACTAATCTCATTTTCAACTTGTCGCCTTGCCTGCACCGGGGCATCGGCAGGGCGATAGAAGAACCGGGCAGGATTTTGGGTTAGGGCTGCCCGTCGCGGGGCGATCTGCGACGGGGCAAGGTAGGAAACGGGCGCGTTCTGTGGGAGTGATCGGGGCATATCGTCTGCGGCTGCGCCGAAGAAGCCTGCACCTGCGTGGCTGGCTCAAGCGGCGCGAAATGACGAATGTCGTCAACCGCACCGGGGCGATCCGCAGCGATTCCATCATCCTGCTTTCCACGCTGCGCAACGAACGCATCCGCCTGCCCTATTTCCTGCGCTACTACCGCGATCTTGGCGTCAATCACTTCATGATCGTCGACAATGGGTCGGATGATGGCTCGCGCGAATTCCTGCAGCAGCAGCCGGATGTGTCGCTCTGGGTCACAGAAGGCAGCTATCGCAAATCCCGCTTCGGGATGGACTGGATCACCGCGCTGCAACGCAAGTATTGCCACGGCCACTGGACGCTTGTCGTCGACCCGGACGAATTTCTTGTCTATCCGTTCTGCGAAACCCGCCCCCTGCGTGCGCTGACGGATTGGCTGGATACCTCGGGCATCCGGTCCTTCTCGGCAATGATCCTGGATATGTATCCGAAAGGCCCGATCGACGCGCAGCCCTATCGCGAAGGGCAGGATCCGTTTGAAATCGCCCAGTGGTTCGACAGCGCCAACTATTCGGTGAAGCGCAATCCCGGCAACGGCAACCTCTGGATTCAGGGCGGCCCGCGCGCGCGCGTCTTCTTTCCCGAAGAACCCAAAAGCGCTCCGGCCCTGAACAAGATCCCGCTGGTGAAGTGGAACCGCGCCTATGCCTATGCCAGCTCCACGCATATGCTAATGCCGCGCGGTCTGAACCTCGTCTATGATGAATGGGGGGGCGAAAAGGCCTCCGGTTGCCTTTTGCACGCCAAATTCCTCGATACCTTCGCCGCCAAGGCCGAAGAGGAACTGTCGCGCGGCCAGCACTATGCCAACAGCGCCGAATACCGCGCCTATCGCGAAGGTATGAAAACCCACCCCGATCTGTGGTGCAAGTGGTCGGAAAAATACATCAACTGGCGCCAGCTTGAAATTCTGGGCCTCATGTCCAAGGGGAACTGGGCATGACGCAAGCACCCAACGGCACCCTTGGCTTTGTGATGCTGTGCCACACCGCGCTGCATCGCGCGGCTGATACGGCCCGTCACTGGGCCGAACGTGGTTGTCCTGTCGTCATCCACATCGACAAACGGGTCAAGAAATGGAGCGTGGAAAAGCTTCAGGCCGACCTGTCCGATCTGACCAATGTCCGCTTCTCGGATCGCTTTGCCTGTGAATGGGGCACTTGGGGCATCGTGGCCGCCACCCAATCTGCGGTCGAGGTGATGCTGGCCGATTTCCCGTCGGTCCGGCATGTCTACCTCGCCTCCGGCTCCTGTCTGCCGCTGCGTCCGGTGCAGGAACTGATCTCCTATCTCGACGAACGCCCCCGCACTGATTTCATCGAATCCGTCACCACGGAAGAGGTTGGCTGGACCATCGGCGGATTGAACATGGAACGCTTCACCCTGCGTTTCCCCTTCTCATGGCGCACCCAGCGCTGGCTGTTTGATCGCTACGTCAAGTTGCAGCGCGGCATCGGTTTCCGTCGCACCATCCCCAATGGCATCGTCCCCCATCTGGGCAGCCAATGGTGGTGCCTCACCCGCCAGACCCTTTCGACCATCCTGCAAGGCCCGGATCGCGCGCTCTATGACCGCTATTTCCGCCGAGTCTGGATCCCGGATGAAAGCTATTTCCAGACGCTGGTCCGGCAGGTTTCGTCCAACGTGGAAAGCCGGTCGCTGACGCTGTCCAAATTCGATTTTCAGGGCAAGCCGCATATCTTCTATGATGACCACCTGCAACTCTTGCGCCGGTCCGATTGCTTTGTCGCCCGCAAGATCTGGCCCCATGCGAACAAGCTTTACTCCACCTTCCTGTCGGATGATGCCGAAGGGCAGGCTGGGGGAGAACCCAATCCGGGCAAGATCGACCGGCTGTTCTCCAAGGCTGTCGAACGCCGCGTGAAGGGCCGCCCCGGCCTTTATATGCAAAGCCGTTTCCCCAACGAGCATTGGGAAAACGGCCGCACCGCCGCGCCCTATTCGGTGTTCCAAGGCTTTTCCGACGTTTTTGAGAACTTCGAAGGCTGGCTTGGCAAGGTCACCAGCACCCGCGTCCATGGCCACCTCTTCGCGCCCGACCGGGTGGAATTTGCCGGGGGTGAGGCCGTGTTCAACGGGGCCCTGTCCGACAGCGCCGCCTTGCGCGACTACAACGCGCGCTCCTTCCTCGCCAACCTGATCTGGGCCACGCGCGGCGAACGCCAGTGCTTCCAGTTCGGGCCGGGCGACAATCAGGAACTGAACTGGTTCATGGCGCTGGATTCCAACGCGCAGATTTCGGTGATCTCCGGCGCATGGGCGGTGCCTCTGTTCAAATCCAACCTCAATTTCACTGATATCCGCCGCGAAGCCGCGCGCCTGCAAAAGATCGAACTCGAACATCTCTCGGTCCTGCGAAACGGCGCCGCCAAAGCGCGCATCCGCATCTGGAACCTTGCCGAATTCATCGAAAACCCGATGGAACCCTTGCAAACCATTGTCGATGAGATCAGCCCCCGGTCGCTGCGCCGCCTGACCGAAGCGCCGCGCATGACCGATCTCACCGGGTTCGGCCAGTTCCTGCAAAATCTGCGCAATCAGGGGATGCAGCCCGTCTTGATGGGCGATTTTCCGGCCACCAACGACTCCCGCCCCTCCGACTCCCGCCGGGGCCGCCCTTATCTAGTGAAGTGACACAGTGACCCGCCCGTTCGACAGTTTCGTGATGTTCGCTGAAATGCGGACAGGTTCCAACTTCCTCGAAGCCAACCTCAACGCCCTTGCGGGCGTCACCTGCCATGGCGAGGCGTTCAATCCCTTCTTCATCGGCAAGAAGGACCAGACCGAATTCCTCGGCGTGACCCTCGCCCAGCGCGAGGAGGACCCCGCCCTTCTCCTGCGCCGGATGCGCGAACGCACGCCCGGCCTGTCGGGCTTTCGCTATTTTCACGACCACGATCCCCGCATCTTCGATTTGGTGATGGATGATCCGCGCTGCGCCAAGATCGTGCTGACGCGCAATCCGGTGGAAAGCTATGTCAGCCTGAAGATCGCCAAGGCAACGGGGCAGTGGAAACTGACTAACCCCAAGAACCTGAAACAGGCCAAGGCCCGCTTTGACCCTCTGGAATTCACCGAACATCTCGATGAGGTGCAGCAGTTTCAGATCCGCCTCCTGCGGGCGCTGCAGGCAAGGGGGCAAACGGCCTTTTACATCGACTATGACGATATCCCCGATCTGGCCGTGCTGAACGGCCTTGCCGCCTTTCTGGGGGTCGATGCGCGGCTCGACGCGGTGGATAACTCCCTCACCGTGCAGAACCCCGAACCGCTTGCGGACAAGGTGACCAACCCCGCCGGCATGGAACAGGCCTTGGCCCGGCTCGACAGGTTCAACCTGTCACGTACCCCTAATTTTGAACCCCGTCGCAACGCCGCCATCCCCGGCTATATCGCCGCCCGCGACGTCCCCCTCTTGTTCATGCCCATCAAGGGCGGCCCGGTGAACCCGGTGATCGAATGGCTGTCCACCCTCGGCGGGCTTGATCGGGATTTCACGCACAAGACGCTGCGCCAATGGAAACGCGCCAAGCCCGGCCATCGCAGCTTTACCATCCTGCGCCACCCGCTGGACCGCGCCCACCGTGCCTTCTGCGCGCTCGAACAAGGCGGGCTGCAGGGGGACCAGCGCACCGTGTTTTCCCGGGTCCATGGTGTGAACCTGCCGCGTCCCGGCAATGCCTTTGTCGACCCGACTGAGCGCCGCGCCGCCTTTCTCGCATTTCTGAAATTCCTGAAACGCAATCTCGCGGGGCAGACCGGCTTTCGCACCGATGCTGGCTGGGCCAGCCAATCCGCCATTCTGCAGGGATTTGCCCTGTTCCAGCCGCCCGATCTGATCCTGCGCGAAGAGACCTTGTCTGAGGGGCTGGCCTTCCTATGTGCCGAACTGGGCCAACCCGCGCCGCAGATCAGCCTTCCCCGCGATGCGATGGATGACGCGCTGGACGCCATCCGCGATGGCGAACTGGAGGAAGCCGCGCGCGATACCTATCAGCGCGATTATCTGGGTTTCGGCTTCTTTCCCAAGCGCTAAGGCTTACGCCGCCTGCGTTGACCGTGCCTCTGTCAGGATCGCATAGATCTTTGCCGGGTCATTGTTGGCGCGCAGCTTCGACACCACCGCCTGATCCCGCATCGTCCGGCTGACCAGCGCCAGCGCCTTCAGATGATCCACGCCCGAATCCTTGGGCGCGAACAGCCCGAAGACCAGATCGACAGGCTGGCGATCCACGCTGTCATAATCCAGCGGCTTCTCCAGCCGGATGAACACGCCCCGGATCTGCTTCAGGTCTTCCAGCCGCGCATGGGGCAGGGCGATGCCATGCCCCACGCCGGTCGGGCCCAGGCTTTCGCGTTCCTGCAACCCGTCAATCGCCGTGGCCCCGCTCATGCCATAGGCCTGTGCAGCAAGCTCCCCCAGTTCCTGGAAAAGCCGCTTCTTGCTCGTCAACTGTCCAACGACCCGAACGGCCCCCGGAATCAATAGCTTGGATAGGTCCATCAGCTGTCGTCGTTCCTGTGCCGCGTTTGTGCGGGCGTCATTTTGCGTTGCGCGGGTCGATCCAGCCGATGTTCCCGTCATCCCGACGGTACACGACGTTCACGCCCCCATGTCCTTCGTTGCGGAACACAAGCATCTTCTGGCCGCCCAACTCCAACTGCATCACCGCCTCGCCTACGGTGATCGAAGGAATCTTCGTCTCCATCTCGGCAATCACAATGGGCTGCGCCAGATCAGAGTGGTCGTCGTCCTCGGGTTCCTCCGTTGGCGCGAGGATATATGACGACCCGCCGGCGAATTCAACAGGTGCTGTCCGGGCGCTGTGGTGGTTGCGCAGACGCCGCTTGTAGCGGCGCAGTTGCTTGTCCATCTTCTCGCGGCAGGATTCAAAAGCGGCATAGATTTCATGGGCATGGCCCTTGGCCTGCGCCGTCAACCCGGTCGACAGGTGGATCGTGGCTTCGCAAACATGCTCATGCGCAGCGCGCGAAAAGATCACCACGGCATCCGTCGGGCGCTGGGCGTATTTCTCCACCACTTCGCCCAGTTCGGCTTTCACATGCGTCTGAAGCGCCTCGCCAATGTCGATCTGTCTGCCGCTGATCTGGTATCGCATGGTGCTTCCTCCGCATGAAATCGGCCCGACCGCGCCGACAAAGGCGACGGGCGAACCCTCGTTATTCTGACGTGGTACCGAAAGGGCGATCCTGCAAGATGACCAGCCGTCGTGGCGGCGGTGTTGGCAGGTCGGGACAGGGCGAATTGCGCTCTCATCCCCGGTATTTGGCATCCGCCCATGCCGTCTTGTCAACAGCGGCGTTGGTATGGGTCGCACCACTGCCAAACGTGGCAGGGTGCGTGGCGGGGATCAGCCGATGCGGAAATTCTGGCCCAGATAAACCCGGCGTACCGTCTCGTCGCGCACCACCTCGTCGGTGGTCCCGCTCATCAGCACCTTGCCGTCATGCAGGATATAGGCGCGGTCCACGATCTCCAGCGTCTCGCGCACGTTGTGATCGGTGATCAGGACCCCGATGCCCCGGCTTTTCAGATCCTGCACCAATCCCCGAATCTCGGCCACCGCGATCGGGTCCACCCCGGCAAAGGGTTCGTCCAGCAGCAGGTATTTCGGGTCCGCCGCCAGACAGCGCGCAATCTCCACCCGCCGCCGTTCCCCGCCCGACAGCGCCAGCGCAGGCGCGCGGCGCAGATGGGTGATCGAAAACTCTGACAGCAATTCCTCCAGCCGCTCGCGCCGCTTGTGGTGGTCGGCATGGGTGATTTCCAGCACGGCAAGGATATTGTCCTCAACCGACAGACCGCGAAAGATCGAAACCTCCTGCGGCAGATAGCCGATCCCCAGCCGCGCGCGGCGATACATCGGCAGCGCGGTCACATCCCGCCCGTCGATCAGCACTTCGCCGCCTTCCGGCGTCACCAGCCCGGCTATGGCATAGAAACAGGTCGTCTTGCCCGAACCGTTCGGCCCCAGCAGCGCCACCACCTCGCCCCGGTTCAACTGCATGGAAACGTCGCGGATCACCGGTCGCCGTTTATAGCTCTTGCGCAGGTTGCGAATGGACAGCCCCGCCGATCCGGCAGTTACGGTCAGGTCCGGGCCAGTTTTCACGGATTGGCCTTGCCGGGCACGAACACGGTCTGCACCCGCCCCTCCATGCTGCCCGTCCCCGCGTCCAGATCATAGACCAGCTTGTTGCCCGAAATCGTTGTCTGCCCTTGTGTCAGCAGCACATTCCCCGTCATCACCACCTCGCCCGACGCGATGGTATAGGCCGCTGCATCCGCCTCGGCGGCATCGGTCGGGCTCGCGAACATAACGCGTCCGTCCAACAGCACTTTGGCGATTCCCTTGCCATCCGGCAGGTATTCGATCCGCGCGGTCCCGGCCGAAATCGTCATCTCGCCCTGCTTTACCACGACATTGCCCGCAAATGTCGCCTGACCGGTACCTTGATCCACGCTCAGACTGTCTGCCGTCACCTCGACGGGCAGGGTCGTATCTTGTTGCAGCCCGGTCAGGTTGATGCTGGTCTGCGCACCCGCAAACCCGCCCATCACCGGTGAAAGCGCCAGGGTCAAGATCAAGGCGCGCAGGGCGGCGGGCATGTTTCCCTCAAATCGGTCAGAATTTACTTTGTCGGCTGATATACCAGCTTAACCGTTCCGTTGAAAACCAGAAGATAACCTTCACCACCATCCCCTGCCGGCATCAGGCGCATGGACTGCGCGGTGATCCGCCCGCCGGGCCCCTCTGCCACCACTGCCGAGCGGGCCTGCACATCCGTTTCCCCAAGGCTTGCGGTCATCTCATCGGATGTCACGCGGTAGCCGGAACTATGCGTCAGCTGCACATCGCCCGAAAAGGTGATCTCGCTGCCGTTCAGCGTCATCTGCGCGGTCTCGGCCTGCAGATCGGTCTGTTGCCCGTCCGGCGTGGTCAGCCGCGCCTGCACGCCGGTCGCATTCGCCCCTGCCTCCCCCTCGGCGGCGGGCCGCGCCTCTGCCGCCGTCACTTCCAGCGCCGCGCCATCGCTGGTTGTCCCGGCATAGGTCGGCGCGGTGATCCGCGGCTCTTTCAGCCGCGCTTCCACATCCACTTCGGCATAGGGAAGGGCGTCATCCGGATTGATCCGGTTTGAAATCAGAAACAGCGTCGACAGGATCGCCAGCGCCGTCAGCGGCAGCAGCACCTTCAAAAGCGCCACCAGCCGCGACCAGCCATCCAGCGCCGCCCGCCCTGCCATCACGCAATTCCGGCGCGCAGACAGTCGTGGATGTGCAGCAGCCCGATCACGGACTGGCTCCCTTCCGGGTCCACGACGAAGAGGCAGGTGATCTTCTTCTCGTTCATGATCCGCACGGCCTTTTCCGCCAGCGCCCCCGGTCCGATGGTCCGCGGCGCGGCGGTCATCACATCCCCCGCCGACAGGCCCAGCAGCCCCGCCATATGGCGGCGCAGGTCGCCATCGGTGATGATGCCCTGAAGATAGCCATCCCCGTCCGTCACGCCAACCACGCCAAAGCCCTTGGCCGACATCATCAGCAGGGCATCGCTCATCGGCGAGTCATGCGTCACCAGTGGCGCATCCGTGCTCATCAGGTCGCCCACCCGCGCCAGCCGCGCCCCCAGCTTGCCACCGGGATGAAAGACGCGGAACTGATCCGGCGTAAACTGCCGATGCTCCATAAGCGCAATCGCCAGCGCATCGCCCAGCGCCAGCGTCATCGTCGTCGATGTCGTGGGCACAATCCCGGTTTCACAGGCCTCAGGCACCGTCGGCAACAGCAGCGCCACATCCGATTGCTTCAGCAGCGTCGACTCCGCCCGCCCCGCCACACCGATCAGCGGAATGTCGAACCGCCGCGTATGCGCCACGATATCGGCAAGCTCCGGTGTCTCGCCACTGTTCGAAAGCACCAGCGCCACATCGCCCCGCATCACCATGCCCAGATCGCCATGGCTGGCCTCGGCCGGATGCACGAACTGCGCGGGTGTGCCGGTGCTGGCAAAGGTCGCCGCGATCTTGCGCGCCACATGCCCCGATTTGCCCATGCCCGACACGATCACCCGCCCCGTGGCATTCAGGATCAGGTCCACCGCCGCAGCGAAAGACCCGTCCAACCCTTCGGCCAGTGTCTCCAGCGCCTCCGCCTCACGGCGGATCACCCGGCGGCCAGTTGCCAGAAAATCAGTGGTGGAAGATGTCATTGGGCTCATCCCATCCCATCAGGT
This sequence comes from Rhodobacter sp., assembly GCA_013824045.1. GTDB lineage: Bacteria > Pseudomonadota > Alphaproteobacteria > Rhodobacterales > Rhodobacteraceae > Paragemmobacter. The sequence goes on from PNND01000193.1 coordinate 14,698, forward strand.
CCAGCTCCGCCCGGGTCGGCAGGAAATCAAAGCACCGCTGCGCCAGTTCCATCCGCCCTTCGCGCACCAGCCGCGCCTCAAGCTCGGCCTTCAGCTTGTGCAGATACAGCACATCCGACGCCGCATACTCCTTCTGCGCATCCGTCAGCTCCACCGAACCCCAATCGCTCGTCTGCTGCTGTTTCGATACATCCACACCGACCAGTTCCAAGAGCAGGTATTTCAGCCCGTGCCGATCCGTGAACGTCCGGATCAGGCGCGAGGCTATCTTCGTGCACCAGACCGGCGCGGTCGTCACGCCAAAGGCGTTCTTCAACGCGGCAATATCGAACCGCCCAAAATGGAACAGCTTCACCACCCCCGGATCAGTCAGCAACCGCTCCAGATTCGGCGCGCTTCTCTGCCCCCGCGCGATCTGCACCAGATGCGCATCCCCGTTCCCATCGGAAAGCTGCACCACGCACAGCCGATCCCGCCGCGGGTCCAGCCCCATCGTCTCGGTATCAATGGCCACCACAGGGCCAAGCTCCAGACCATCGGGCAGGTCGTTCTGATGCAGGAAAATGGCCAAGGTCGCATCCTTTCGGCAGGTGTCCGGGCAGCCATACCGACGCGCGGCTCAGGGGTCAACGCACGGGGGTCAACGGACCCGGGAAAACACAAAGGGCGCGGGGATGAACCCGCGCCCTTTCGTCAGATCGACATGGTGCCCAGAAGAGGACTCGAACCTCCACGCCTTGCAGCGCTGGTACCTGAAACCAGTGCGTCTACCAATTCCGCCATCTGGGCCCAAGTCGATGTGGGGCTACGTAAAGAAGCCC
>PNND01000440.1 GCA_013824045.1 Rhodobacter sp.
GCCATGCCGCGCCCGAACTTTACCTGCCCCTCACCGGCCCGCATGGCTGGCGCTTTGGTCCCGACCGCCCCCTGATCTGCAAACCGGCGCGGGAACCGGTCTGGATCGATGCCCACCGCCCGCACCTGATCAAAGCCGGAGCCACCCCCTTCCTCGCCCTTTATGGCCGGACGCGCGAGGCACAGTCCGCCACTCACACCCTTCCCGCTTCCGATTGGCCCGTACTGCAGGCGCTGCGGCTGGAGGCATCCCCATGACCCGCCTCCTGCTGACCAACGCCGATATCCGCACCATGAACCCGGCCCAGCCGACGGCCTATGCGCTGGTGATCGAGGATGGCCGCATCCTTGCCATCGGCGATGCGGCCCCCATGGCCGCGCTGGCCGGGCCGGAGGCCAAGGTGATCGATGCGCAAGGCCACCTTGTTCTGCCCGGCTTTCAGGATGCCCATATCCACCTGCTGAACGGCGGCACGGATCTTGTGGAAACGGCTCAGCTTTACGATTGCACCACGACCGACCAGATCGCTGCCACCCTGCAGGCTCATGCGGCCACGCAGGACGGCCCCATGATCTGGGGGGCGGGCTGGCAATGCGGGTTCTTCGGCGACGCCACCCTGACCCGCGCGGTGCTTGACCCGGTCACGCCGGATCGCCCCTGCCTGATCTATGATGGCAATTTCCACAACGCCTGCCTGAACACGCGCGCCATCGAAATGATCGGGTTGACGGATGACACCCCCGATCCCGCCAACGGCCACTTCGTCCGCGATGCCACCGGCCGCGCGACGGGCATGCTGCACGAAGATGCCATCTACTGGGCCCTTGACCGCCTGCCCCGAACGACCGAGGCCACCTTCCACGCCGGACTGCGCGCCGGGCAGGCCCTTGCCAACCGTCACGGCATCACCGGCATTCTGGACCCCTTCATCCAATCCCATCACATCGGCATCTACGCACAAGCCGCGGCGCAAGGCGCCCTGACCCTGCGCGTGGCAGGCGCCATGTCCGTCACCGCCGCCGATACGGTGGACTCGGCCCTCGCCCGCCTCACCGCACGCCGCGCGGCCCACCGGACCGAGGATTTTCGCCTGCATTCCGCCAAGTTTTTCCTTGATGGCGGGCTGGAGAACCGCACCGCCGCGCTGATCGACGATTATGCCGATGCGCAGGGCGGCAACTGCCCTCTGATGTTCCCGCCCGACCAGATCCGCGCCCTGTTCACCGCACTGGATGCCGCGCGGTTCCAGATCCATGTCCATTGCATCGGCGACCTTGCCACCCGCGCCGCACTCGACGGGTTTCAGGCCGCCCGCGCCGCCAACGGGCCTTGGCCGGGCCTGCACCAGATCGCCCATTGCCAACTGGTCCATCCCGATGACCGCCCGCGCTTTGCCGCCCTCGGCGTCATGGCCAACCTGCAACCGTTCTGGGCCTGCACCGATCCGATCATCCCAGATGACACGATGTCCATGATCGGCCCCGCCCGCGCGCCGTGCACCTATGCCAACCGCAGCCTGATCGATGCAGGCGCGCCATGGTGCATCAATTCCGACTGGGCGGTCACCACGCTCAACCCGTTCGAAATCATCGGCACCGCCATCACCCGCGAACCGCCGCGCCACCGGGGCCGCGCCGCGCCGTTCTTCCCCGCTGAACGGATGACGATCCACGAGGCCGTTCTCGGCTACACCACCCATGCCGCTGCCGCCTGCTGGCGCGGGCATTACTCGGGCGCCTTGCGCCCCGGCTTTTCAGCCGATCTGATCATCCTCGACCGCGACATTTTCACCTGCGATCCCTATGCTGTTGCAGAAACGCAGGTGCTTCTCACCCTGTTCAAGGGCCGCGCCGTTCATCGCGCCGCCTGCTTCACCTGACGGAAAGGCCACATCCCATGTCTGATACCCAACCCACCCGCCGCGTCGCCAACATCCACGCCGCGCCATTCACGCCCTTTGTCTATCCCGATGGCGTGGCGCTGGGCGACGCGATCCTGCAATTGGACAGCGACAAACCGCTGGGCGAAGGCTTCCACGTCTATCGCATGCCCGCCGGGATGCGGACGCGGTCGCATATCCACAACGGCCATGAACAGTTCCTGATCCTGGAAGGCGAGTTGATCGAAGACGACGGCACCGTGTTCAAACCGGGCGATCTGGTCTTCTACGCCGATGGGACCGAGCATAACTCCTACACGCCGCACGGCTGCCTGCTGGCAGTTCACATCGTCAGCGCCGAAACACCGACCGAGTGACCAAAGGCCCGCGACAGGGCTCGAATCACCCTGATTCCGCCCTGCGGCATCCCAGTGTTGCACGGCGGATTTGGCCTTGGTTTTGACAAAAAATTGTTAACCTTTATTTTTACTTAACCGCCGCGCTGTAAGATCGTTTCCAATGCGGCAAAAGCGCGGGCCAGCGCCTTGAATTGGCACCGGAAACGGCGGCAGTGCCGAACCGAATTCCTTGCGACAGGGCCGAAATATGGTAACAATTTGTCTAAAGGTGCGCCCTGCTCCTTTCGCTCTGTCAAAGCCTACCGGCCGCATCAGAGTGCAAAGATCGACTGTCATGCGGTGGGGGCCGCCTGATGCGACATCCGGGGCAAGACTGTAGAAACCCAAGCCGCCGGGGTGTGTAATGAGTGTCCGTTTGATCTTTGCCGCTGCATGCGGCAGCCAGATCTCCTATGCGCGCTTACGGAAAGGCATTCAAATGGCCAACCGCGGCACGGGGTGGATGTGATGGGCATCCTTTATCCCTCTTCCGGCATCACCGCGACATCCAGCCTTGCGACACCCTCCCCCATCGCCCAAGCGGTTGAGGCAACAATGCTCTCGCAGGGTCTGCGCCTGCGCGTCGGCCCGCATGCCACAGATCTCTGCGCGGTCGAAGACCTGTCCATTGGCGACCCGATCTGGGACATGGCCACCGAACGACTGATCGACATCGACGCCATGGCCTGCGCCACGCTGGATCTGCAGCAACTCGATGATCTGGGCCTGCGCGCGATGACCATCGCAACACCCTCGGGCCAAGGCTTCCTCGCCCTTGCCTCGGCCCGGATCATGGCACCGGCCCCACGTGCCCTGCCCGGATTTGCCGCCACAAACTTCTTCCGCTTCTGGCCCGAAGCCCGCCTTGTGGCCGAGGTTGAAGGTCGCCCCGTCCTGTTCCGGACCGGGCTGGTCTGACGCCCAATCCGCTTTTCCGGATCAAGATTGCAGGTTTTCTACCTGACGCCAGACAAGCGGCACCCATCGGCCATTCTCGCCACTAACGCCCTTTGCGCAGGCCCCGCTCCGCAAACAAGGCCCGGATGTTCACGTCAAAGGGCGGGCGCAAAATCCCGAACTCCGTGATCAACCCCGCGATCAGGCGGTTGGGTGTTACATCAAACGCCGGGTTGAAGGCAGGCGCTCCGTCCGGCGCGATCACAGCGTCGCCGATGCGCAGCACTTCCTCAGCATCGCGCTCCTCAATCTCGATCCCGTCGCCGCTGGCGGTGGACAGATCGATCGTCGATGTCGGGCAGGCCACATAGAATGGAACGCCATTGTCCTGCGCGGCCAAAGCAAGGTTGTAAGTGCCGATCTTATTGGCCGTGTCGCCATTGGCGGCCACCCGGTCACAGCCCACCACCGCCATGTCGACCTTGTGCCGCCGCATGATATGCGCCGATGCCCCATCCACCACGATGGCATGGGGAACGCCGTATTCCATCAACTCAAAAGACGACAGCTTTGCCCCCTGCAACCTCGGCCGCGTCTCATCGAGATAGGCAAAAACCTTGCGGCCCGAGTCATGCGCCCGCCGGATGATCCCCAGCGCGGTGCCCACACCAACCGTGGCCAAAGCGCCGGTATTGCAATGGTGGAAGAAAGTCACCTCCTGCGGAAGGATACTCAGCGCATGCGCCGCGATGGCTTCGTTCACCGCGATATCCTCGCTCTCCATCACCTGCGCTTCCTCCAGCAGGCGCGCGCCACCTGCCCCCGCACGCCACAGCGCGGCCATGCGGTCCAGCGCCCAGAACAAGTTCACCGCCGTGGGGCGCGACGCGCGCAGCACACGATCCGCAGCTTCCAGCGCCGGGATCAGCGGCGGGCCCGCCGCCTCTGCCAGCAGCGCCGCCTGCGCCATGCCGAACCCCGCTGCCACCCCGATAGCCGGGGCACCCCGCACCGTCATGTCGCGGATGGCACCGGCCACGGCCTCGGGCGTGGTCAAGTCAAGATACTGAACTGTCCCCGGCAGGAACCGCTGATCCAGAAGGCGCAGGCAATGGCCTGCCTCGATCCATTCCATGGTCCGAAACGCCATGCCATCCCCTCGCGCAGGAAAGCCGGGGCCCGGCCATGCGGGGCCCCGGGGTTGTGATCAGCCGATGATCGACGTGAAGGTGGCCGAAGGCCGCATCACTGCCGCCGTCTTCACCGGATCGGTATGATAATACCCGCCCAGATCGGCCGGCTTGCCCTGATCACGGCCCAGTTCGGCAACGATCTTGGCCTCATTCTCGGCCAGCGCCTTGGCGATCGGCGCGAAATGGGCGGCAAGCTCGGCGCTTTCAGACTGCGCGGCAAGGGCCTGCGCCCAATAAAGCGCAAAGTAGAAATGGCTGTCGCGGTTGTCGGTCTGACCCACCCGCCCCTTGGGCGATTTGTCATGGTCCAGCACGCCTTGCGTTGCGACATCCACCGCCCGGCCCAGCACCCGCGCCTTCTCATTCCCGGTCACGTCGGCCAGAAACTTCAGGCTTTCCCCCAACGCGCAGAATTCACCCAGCGAATCCCAGCGCAGGTGGTTTTCCTCGACCAGTTGCTGCACATGCTTGGGCGCGGAACCACCGGCCCCGGTTTCAAACATGCCGCCTCCCTGCATCAGCTTCACGATCGAAAGCATCTTGGCCGAGGTGCCAAGCTCCAGAATCGGGAACAGGTCGGTCAGGTAATCGCGCAGCACATTGCCGGTGACCGCGATGGAAGTTTCGCCCTTGCGGATCGTCTCCAGCGACAGGCGCGTCGCCTCGCGCGGGGCCATGATCTGGAACTTGTCGGCCACGCCCGCCGCCGCAAGGATCGGGCGGACATATTTGATCAGCTCGGCATCATGCGGCCGCGCCGCATCCAGCCAGAAGATCGCCTGGCAGTTCTCGGCGCGCTGCCGGTCAATCGCCAGTTTCACCCAATCCTCAATCGGGGCCTTACGCGTGGCCGCCGCACGCCAGATGTCGCCAGCCTGCACCTTGTGCTGGTGCAGCACATCTCCATTGGCGGCAATCAGGCGCACCGTGCCATCGGTCGGGATTTCAAATGTCGTCGGGTGCGAGCCATACTCCTCGGCCTTCTGCGCCATCAGACCGATGTTCTGCACCGTCCCTGCCGTAGCCGGGTCCAGCGCCCCCGTCGCCTTGAAATAGGCGACCGACTCGTCATAGACCGCCGCATAGGAGCTGTCGGGGATCACGCAATTCGTATCCGCCGCCTTGCCATCCGGACCCCAGCCCTTGCCCCCCGCCCGGATCAGCGCGGGCATCGACGCATCCACGATCACGTCAGAGGGAACGTGAAGGTTCGTGATCCCCTTGTCGGAATTCACCATGTAAAGCGGCGGACGCCCGGCCATCACCGCCTCGATCTCGGCCAGAATGGCCTTGCCGTCGGGCATCTCTGCAATCCGGTCCAGCATCACGCCAAGGCCGGAATTTGCATCCACTCCGGTCGCCTGAAACGCAGCACCATGGCGATCAAAGACCGGGGCGAGGAAGGCCTTGACCGCATGACCGAAGATGATCGGGTCCGACACCTTCATCATCGTGGCCTTCAGGTGGATGGAAAACAGCACCCCGTCGCGCTTTGACACCGCGATCTGCTCGGCCAGAAAGGCGCGCAGCGCCTCGACTGACATGAAAGTCGCATCTACCACAGTGCCGGGGTGATACGTCACCCCGTCCTTCAACACCCGCACGCCACCATCCGCCGTCACCAGTTCGATCCGCGCCTTACCGGCCTGCGCCGCGCTCAGCGTGACCGATGTCTCGTTCGACCGGAAATCGCCACCCGACATCGTCGACACGCGGGTCTTGCTGTCAGCACTCCACGCACCCATCGAATGCGGGTTGGCCTTGGCATAATTCTTCACCGCCACCGCCGCGCGGCGGTCCGAGTTGCCCTCGCGTAGGACCGGGTTCACCGCCGATCCCTTGATCGCATCATAACGGCGGCGGGCTTCTTTCTCCGCATCGGTCTGCGGGTCTTCCGGGTAATCGGGCAGATCATAGCCCTGCCCCTGCAATTCCTTTATCGCCGCCACCAATTGCGGGGCCGAGGCGGAAATGTTCGGCAGCTTGATCACATTCGCGGCGGGCGTGGTCACCAACGCGCCCAGTTCCGCCAGATCGTCCGGCTGGCGCTGTGCCTCGGTCAACCGCTCGGGGAAGGCGGCGATGATCCGTCCGGCCAGCGAAATGTCACGCGTTCCGACCGTGACCCCCGCCGCCGCCGCATAGGCGCGGATGATCGGCAAGAGCGATGCCGAGGCAAGCTGCGGCGCTTCGTCCACCGTGGTGTAGATGATGTCGGGAATGGGTCGATCGGTCATGTGAATGCCTGTTGTCTTGCAGTTACGGCCAGCGGCCAGATGCAAAGACGGCGCGCGGCATAGCCACGCCCCGCCTCTTGTTTTCCAACCTAGTCAGACTAAGCGCGAAACGAAAGACGCTGCATGCAGCGTGGCGCGCTTTCCTGCATCCGGGGGGATGCAATCCCCCACATTCCCGCCCGGATGCAGCGCGCCGGGCGGTCAGACCACCTTGACCTTCAGCGTCCCCACGCCTTCGATCACGGCCTCCATCACATCGCCGCGCACCACGGCCCCCACGCCGGACGGCGTGCCTGCCATGATCACATCACCCGCCTGAAGCTCGAAATACTCCGACAGGTAGGAAATCATCTCCGGCACCTTCCAGATCATTTGGTTCAGGTCGCCCTCCTGCCGCAGCGCGCCGTTGACTGACAGCGCAACCCGCCCCTGATCGGGATGGCCGACCTCTGCCACCGGCAGCACCGGGCCGACCGGCCCCGAAAGCTCAAAGGCTTTGCCGATCTCCCACGGGCGGCCCATCTTCTTGGCCTCGCCCTGCAGATCGCGGCGCGTCATGTCGAGGCAGACGCCATAGCCGAATACATGCGACAGGGCCTGATCCAGCGGGATGTTCGTGCCGCCCGATTTCAATGCCACCAGCAGTTCCACCTCGTGATGCACATCGCTGCTGTGCGGTGGATAGGGAAAGTTGCCCGACGCATCGAGGTTGTTGGGATTCTTCTGGAAAAAGAACGGCGGCTCACGGTCCGGGTCATGGCCCATCTCAACCGCATGGGCGGCGTAATTTCGCCCAATGCAATACACGCGGCGCACCGGGAAGGCCCCGCCACCAGACACGGGAATAGCCGGAACCGGCGGCGCGGGGATCACGAAATCGGCCATAAGTCACCTCTTCTAAGCAGCGATATGCCGTTGCATACCGTATCGATTGGTTCAAATCAATCCCGCAAAAGCCATCAAGTGATAGCGCAAACAGACCAATACAGGATTGATGCAACCAATTTTTGCTGTATAACCCAGTTTATGATGTAATTGGTCAACCAATTTTGGGGAATGGTCTATGGATACCGAAACGTCAGACCCGGTGACACTTCTGCGCAGCTACATCCTTGAAGGTGGCTTCGGCAGCGGCGGCAAACTCCCGCCCGAACGGCAGTTGACCGATGAGCTTGGCCTGTCCCGTGCCACCATCCGCAAGGCGCTGGATGTGCTGGAACGCGATGGTCTGATCTGGCGCCATGTCGGCAAGGGCACTTTCATTTCCGAACACAGCAACCGCACGCCAAGCAGCGCGACGGTCGAGCTTGGCCGCCAACTGACCCCGTTTCGCATGATCCGCGCGCGTCTGGCTATCGAACCCGCCATCGCCCGCGAGGCGGCGGTCAATGCCTCGGGCGAAACCCTGACGCGGATGCAACGCGCCATCGACCGCGCCAAGGCGGCCACGACCTGGCACGAATACGAAATTCAGGATGATCTCTTTCACCGTGCCGTGGCCGAAGCCAGCGACAACCTGCTGCTGCTGTCGCTGTTCGATCAGTTGAACGAGGTGCGCCGCGCCGTGGCTTGGGGCGCGGTATCGCGCGAAAGCGCCCACCCTTCGACCGACCATTCCAGCTTTGCCGAACATGACGCCATCGCTGCCGCCATCGCCGGCCGCGACCCACATGCCGCCTATGAGGCGATGCGCAGGCATATCGGCTCTGTCGCCCGCCGCCTCTTCGGCGAGGTGTAGCGCCAATCCAATCCCCGGACACAAGGCGGCAGCAAGCCCGCACAGCCGGATCACAAGACGAAGCGAACAGAGTTCTCAGGGAGGAGAAATCATGAAGACCTTCTTTGCCACCCTTGCAGGTATCGCCCTTGCCACCGGCCTTGCGGTAACCGCCGCGCAGGCCGAAACCATCCGTATCGCGCTGGCCGAACAGCCGTCCGACGAGATGGCCGCCTTTTTCGTCGCGCTTGACCGCGCCAAGGCGAACGGCCTCGATTACGAATGGACTGCCTTCGCCGAAGAAGAGCTTGCCATTCAGGCCGTCCTGAGCGGCGACATGGACATCGCCTTTGGCACACCCTACGCCGTGATGCAGCGGTCCAAGGCCCCGGTCCGCATCATTTTCCAGCTGTCGCGTCTGGTTTTCTTCCCGGTCACTACCAAAGACTATGCCACGCTCAAGGATCTGGATGGCGTGCCGATCATGCTGCATTCGCGCGCAGGCGGCACCGACTCCATCGCCAACGTGATTGAAGACCGCGAAGGCATCACCTTCGGCGAACGCTCTTATGTTCCCGGCTCGGATAACCGCGTCGTCGCCATGCTGGCCGGTCAGGCGGAAGCAACGATTCTGGATTTGTCCAACAAGAACAAGATCATTGCCGAGGCGGGCGACAAGTTCAATGCACTTCCCATGTTTGAGGTGAAGGCCAGCGACGAGGCGCTTTTCGCCAATCTCGACTGGATGAATGAGAACCAAGAGGCTGTCGGCATCTTCGTGAATGCGCTGCACAGCGTTTGGACGGATATGTCCAAGGATCCCACCATCATAAGCAAGGAAACCGATCCGAACGGCCCTATCGGCCAACTTCCGGCTGAAGTGCTCGCAACGCTGGACACCTTCTACACCGAAGCGGTGGCAGGTGGCCTCTATGATCCGAACGGCGGCGGGCGCGAAGCGGCACAGGCCGATCTGGAATGGTACACCATGGCAGGCCAGCTTGAAGGCGATCCTGCCACGCTGAACCCCGAAGACTTCTGGTACTTCGCGCCGCTTGACGCCGCGATGAAGTAACCACCGTCCCTTCGGACACCGGTCGCCGCCTTCGTGCAATGCCGCACTGGGCGGCGGCCCACCTTGCCTCGCCGCCGTCTTTGCAAAGGACCCGCGATGATCAACCGCTCTCTCCTGCTCAAGCTTCTTTCCGGGCTGATCGTCTTTGGCGCATGGGAGATTGCCGGGCGCGTCCCGATTTCCTACGCCTTTCCGACCTTCCTTGAATCCATGGCCGCGCTGGCGCGCATGACATTCGATGGCACCATCTTCGTGGCCTATGGTGAAACCCTGCGCCCGCTTGTCGTGGGTGTTGCCATCTCGGCCGTTTTCGGCATCGGCATCGGCCTCTGGATCGGCTTGTCCAAACAGTTCGAATGGCTGTTCTCGCCGATCTTCATCGTCATGCAGGCGGCCCCGCTTGCCGCGCTCATCCCCATCCTCGTGATGATCTATGGCATCGGCTTGACGTCGAAGGTCTTCGTCGTCTGCATCATGGCCATGCCGGTGATCGTGCTGAACACTGCAAGCGCCGTGCGCAACACGCCTGTCTCGCTCAAGGAAATGGCAACCTCCTTCCTTGCCGCTGATCGCGACGTGCTCCTCAAGATCATCCTTCCCGCCGCCTCACCCGTCATCTTTTCGGGCCTGCGCCTTGGCGTTTCGGCAGGTTTCATCGGGGCCATCCTTTCGGAACTCAAGATCACCCCCACCGGCGTCGGCGACATCATCACCTACAGCCGGTCCATCGCTGATTACCCCAGCATGTATGCGGCGATCTTTTCCATCATCCTTCTGGCGGTTCTTTTCCTGAACCTGCTGGAAAAGCTCGAAAACATCCTCTTTGAAGGGAACAACCGTGGATATGTCTCAGATTAAGCCAGACGCACGGCAAGCGATACCCGCCACCGACAGCGCGGTTTCTGTCCGCAACGTGTCCAAGGTTTACGGCGATGTGCAGGCCCTCAAGGATCTGACGCTCGATTTCCCGCGCGGCGAGTTGACTTCGCTCCTGGGTCCTTCGGGATGCGGCAAGACCACGCTTCTGAAAATCATCGCAGGCCTTCTACCCGCCACCTCGGGTGAGGTGCTGATCAATGGCCGCGCTGTCACTGGCCCCGGCCCCGACCGATCCTTCGTGTTTCAGGATTTCGCCTTGATGCCTTGGGCCACCGTCCTGCGCAACGTGGCCTTTGGGCTGGAACTGCGCGGCGTCGCCAAATCTGAACGCGAGGCGGTGGCCGAGAAATACATCGCCGCCGTGGGCCTCGCCGGGTTTGAACAGAAATACCCGCATCAGCTTTCGGGTGGCATGCGCCAGCGTGTCGGTCTCGCCCGCGCCCTTTCGGTAAAGGCCGAGGTGCTGCTCCTCGACGAACCTTTCTCGGCCGTGGATGAACAGACCCGCCGCAAGTTTCAGGAAGACATGCTGGAACTGGTGCAGAACGAAAAGAAGACCTTCATCTTCGTGACCCATTCCATCGAGGAAGCGGTCTATGTCTCCGACCAGATCGCCATCCTGTTGCCGCGCCCCAGCCGTGTGTCCGAAATCATCCGCCCGGCAAGCTTCCGCGACAAGGGCGTCGCCAATATCCGCCGCGATCCCGAATACCTCGACATCGTCGATCGGATCTGGGCGTCGCTGCGCAACTATGTGGAATAGGCCATGATCCTGTTTGGCTACAAACTCCCCGCTCTGTCCTCGCTGATCCTCTGGGCCCTGCTGTGGGAGGTCGTGGGTCGGCTGGAGCTCACCTTCTTCGTTCCCCCCTTCTCCGAGGTGGTTACCACCCTGATCGCCCTGATCCCCACACCTGCCTTCTTGTCGGCCCTTGGCATCACGGCGGCGGCTTTCGGCGCGGGGGTGTTCTTTGCCATCGTGATCGGCATTCCCGTGGGTATCCTGATGGGCAAAAGCCGCGTGCTGGATGAACTCTTGCTGCCGTGGGTCAACATCTTCCTGTCCGCCCCGCTGACGGCGCTGGTCCCGGTGCTGATGGTGCTTTTCGGCTTTGGCACCCGCACTGTGATCATCACCACCACGCTTTTCGCGATCTGGATCATCATCCTGAACGCACGCGCCGGGGTGAAGCAGATCAATCGCTCGCTGGTGGAAATGGCGCGCAGTTTTGGCGCCTCGCCGCTGGATGCCTTCTTCAAGGTCTATTTCTGGGCCGCCCTGCCCGAAATTCTGGGCGGTGTGCGCATCGGCGTGATCCGCGCGGTCAAGGGCGTGATCATCGGGCAGCTTCTGATCTCCATCGTGGGCTTCGGTGCTCTGTTCGAGCTTTACTCCAGCAAGTTCCTGATGGCCGAATTCTGGGCCGTTCTGATCGTTCTTTTCGGTCTGGCCTTTGCCCTGTCCGAGTTTCTGGCCTATCTGGAACGCAAGGTATCCTATTACGCGTCGTCGCGCGGCTGATCTGCCCGCGCCGTACGTCCCCGATCCAAGAGGCAAGACATGACCCGAACGCTCGCTGACCTGCTCGCCCCTCATGCGGGAAAGGCCCCCGCCATCGGTGCGCCGGGGCGTGACTGGCTGACCTATGGGGATCTGCGCCAGTTGTCGGCGGACATCGCCGCGCAACTGCGCGGCTTCGGGATCGGTGCCACCGACCGGGTGGCCATCGTCCTGCCGAATGGCCCAGACATGGCAGCGGCCTTCATCACCATCGCACAGGCCGCCGTCACCGCACCCTTGAACCCCGCTTATCAGCAGGCCGAATACAGCTTCTACCTCGAAGACCTGCGCGCCCGCGCGCTGGTCGTGCCAGAAGGCTATGATGGCCCGGCCCTTGCCGCCGCCCAACCCCTCGGCATGGCCATCCTGAGGCTGCAAGTCGTCCCCGGCGGCCCCGCCGGCCAGTTCCGCCTGTCCGGCACAACCGCCGTCACCCCAGCCCCTGCGGCACAGCCCGGCCCGGAGAATGTGGCGCTGATCCTGCACACTTCTGGCACCACCTCGCGGCCCAAGATCGTGCCCCTGACGCAAGCGAACCTTGCCGCTTCGGCCCACAACATTCTGACCTCGCTCGCACTGACGCCCGCTGACCGCTGCCTCAACGTCATGCCATTGTTCCACATCCATGGCCTGATCGCCGCCGTCAGCGCCTCGCTCGCCGCAGGCGCCTCGGTCGCCTGCGCGCCGGGTTTTGATGCGCTGAAGTTCTTCGGCCAGATGGCCGAGATCAAACCCACTTGGTACACCGCAGTGCCGACGATGCATCAGGCCATCCTGTCGCGCGCTGCCCGCAATGCTGACACCATTGCCGCCAATCCCTTGCGCTTCCTGCGCTCTTCCTCGGCCTCGCTGCCCGCGCAGGTGATGCTAGAGCTTGCCGCCACCTTCAAGGCTCCGGTGATCGAAGCTTACGGCATGACCGAGGCCACCCATCAGATGGCCTGCAACCCCTTGCCCCCACGCGCACAGAAGCCCGGCTCCGTCGGCATCGCTGCAGGCCCCCTTCTGCGCATCGCGCATGAGGTAGAGGATCGCCTGACCTCAGGCACCGGCGAGGTGGTCATCTCCGGCCCCAACGTCACCCACGGCTACGAGGGCAACCCCGAGGCCAACCGCAAGAACTTCTTCATGGCCGAAGGCCTGCGCTGGTTCCGCACCGGCGATCAGGGTGCGCTGGATGAGGAAGGTTATCTCCGCCTGACCGGCCGCCTGAAGGAAATCATCAACCGCGGCGGCGAAAAGATCAGCCCGCTTGAGGTGGACGGCATCCTTCTCGATCATCCCGCGATCCAGCAGGTCGTGGCCTTCGCCATGCCCCACCCGAAACTGGGCGAAGAGGTCGCTGCAGCCGTCGTCCTGCGCGAAGGCCAGAGTGCCACCGAACGCGAGATTCGCGATTTCTGCGCCACCCGCATGGCCGATTTCAAGGTGCCGCGCCGCGTGGTGATCCTTGATGAAATCCCGAAAGGCGCGACGGGCAAGCTGCAGCGCATCGGTCTGGCCGAAAAACTGGGGCTCGGGGCACCGGCCTGAGCAGGGACAGGAAAAAGACCATGAAAATCTGCATCTTCGGCGCGGGCGCCATCGGCGGCTACATGGCCGCGAAACTGGTTCAAGCGGGGGCCGATGTAAGCATCGTTGCGCGTGGGCCCCACCTTGCCGCCATGCAGAAAAAGGGCCTGACCTTGATCGAGGAAGGCCGCGACCCGGTCACCCTGCCCGTACGCGCCACCGCCAATGCCGCCGACCTCGGCCCGCAGGATTACGTGATCCTCACGCTCAAGGCGCATTCCGTCCCGCCCGTCGTGGGCGCAATGCAACCTCTCTTCGGCCCCGACACCACGCTGGTCCATGGCGTGAATGGCGTGCCGTGGTGGTATTTCCACAAACATGGCGGCCCGCTTGATGGCACCCGCCTTGCCAGCGTCGATCCCGGCGATGTGCAATGGAACGGTTTCGGCCCCGACCGCGTGCTGGGCTGCGTCGTCTATCCGGCGGCCGAGGTGCGCGAACCCGGCACCATCCACCACATCGAAGGCAACCGCTTTTCGCTGGGCGAACCCGACGGATCGAAGTCCGACCGCGCCACGGCTCTCTCGCAGGCCTTGCAGGCCGCAGGGCTCAAGGCCCCCGTCCGCCCCCGCCTGCGCGATGAGATCTGGATCAAGCTCTGGGGCAACCTCTCATTCAACCCCATCTCCGCCCTGACGCATGCCACGCTGGATGTTCTCTGCACCGATCCCGGCACCCGCGACGTCGCCCGCCGCATGATGATCGAGGCGCAGACGATTGCCGAAAAGCTGGGCGTCAACTTCCCCATCGACGTGGAACGCCGCATCGACGGCGGTGCTGCCGTGGGTGCGCACCGCACCTCGATGCTGCAAGACCTAACTGCAGGCCGTCCGATGGAAATCGACGCGCTGGTCCGGTCCGTGCAAGAGCTTGGCCGCCTGACCGAAACCCCCACCCCGACCGTGGACACGGTCCTCGCCCTTGTCACGCTGCGCGCGCGCGTGGCCGGGCTGTACTGAACAGACGGCGGCCCACCGCCACAGGAAGGAACAACCACAATGCGTTTCATCGTGGGTACCACCGATACGGGCCGACAGAACGACATTTTCCTCGTCCAAGACGAGCGCGCCTTCAACCTGTCGCAGGCCCATCCCGGCATCGGCCATGATCTGATGCGCCTGATCACCGATCCCGCGCTCATGGCCCGCATCCGGGCCGAGGGGTTGGGCCATCTCACGATCCCCGCCTCCACGATCCACCCCTCCCTTCCCGTGGCCCATCCGGGCAAGGTGATCTGCCTTGGCCTCAACTATGTCGATCACGTCAAGGAAGGCGGCTACGACATTCCGACCTATCCCGCCCTCTTCATCCGTACCCTCACCTCGCTTATTCCCACCGGTGCGCCGATGATCCGCCCTGCCTGTTCCGAACGGCTGGATTATGAGGCGGAACTGATGGTCATCATCGGTCGCGGCGGGCGTCACATCCCGGAAGAAACGGCGCTGGAGCATGTATTCGGCTATACAATCTTCAACGACGGTTCCGTCCGCGACTATCAGCGCAAGACGCATCAATGGACGCCCGGCAAGAATTTTGATGCCACTGGCGCCATTGGCCCCGTAGTCGTCACCCCCGACGAGCTTCCCCCCGGCGCATCAGGCCTGCGCATCCAGACGCGGGTGGGGGCCGAAATCCTGCAAGATGCAAATACCAGCGAGATGATGTGGTCTGTCGCCCGCACCATCGCCACCTTGTCGGAATACACCACGCTGGAACCCGGCGACATGATCGCCATGGGCACGCCCCCCGGCGTCGGCCATGCCCGGACCCCGCCCCGTTGGCTGCGCCCCGGCGAGACGGTCGAGGTGGAAATCGAAGGCATCGGCATCTGCGCCAACCCGGTGCAGGACGAAACCCGCGCCCCGGCCTGACCCATTCCTTTCCATCTGACAGGATCGTGACGGCGCGTGACTGCCACAGGTTGATCCTGACCTTGCCCACGGCCACCATCCGCGCAAACTCTGCCGCATTTCCAACAGGATGGCTCACCGATGCCCAGACTGACTCGCCGCAGCTTCGGCCTAGCCCTGATCGGCAGCCTCGCCG
>PNND01000184.1 GCA_013824045.1 Rhodobacter sp.
GCCACATATTCGGTGCGGATGAACTTGCCCTTGCCGCGCACGAAGCCATCAATGTGCATCAAGGGGGTGCCTTCCGGCGCCTTTTCGTTGCAGGGCCACTGGATTGAGCCCATGGTTTCCAGCCGCTCATAGCTGACCCCGGCGAAGGAGGGCGTCAACATGGCGATTTCATCCATGATCTGCGACGGGTGGGTATAGTGCCAGTCGGCCCCCATCGCCTGCGCGAACAACTGCGTCACTTCCCAATCGGCATAGCCCTGTTTCGGGGCCATCACCTTGCGCACGCGGTTGATGCGGCGTTCGGCATTGGTGAAGGTGCCGTCTTTTTCCAGGAATGAGGAACCGGGGAAGAAGACATGGGCATAGTTCGCGGTCTCGTTCAGGAACAGGTCATGGACGATGACGCATTCCATGGCGGCAAGCCCTGCTGCGACATGCTTCGTGTCGGGGTCGGATTGCAGGATGTCTTCGCCTTGGCAATAGAGGCCCTTGAAGGTGCCCTCTACCGCCGCATCCAACATGTTGGGGATGCGCAGGCCGGGTTCATTGTCGATCTTCACGCCCCAGATGCTTTCGAACACTTCGCGGACGGAGTCGTTCTTCACATGGCGATAGCCGGGCAGTTCGTGCGGGAACGACCCCATATCGCAAGAGCCCTGCACGTTGTTCTGCCCGCGCAGCGGGTTCACCCCCACGCCGGGGCGGCCGATATTGCCGGTCAGCATGGCAAGGTTGGCGATGCCGATGACAGTGGTAGAGCCCTGCGAATGTTCGGTGACGCCGAGGCCGTAGTAGATGGCCCCGTTGCCGCCCTTGGCATAGAGGCGGGCGGCGGCGCGCAGCTCATCCGCCTTGACCCCGGTCAGAAGCTGGGTGGCTTCGGGCGAGTGGCGGGGGTCGCTGACAAACTCGGCATAGTCCTGGAATTCATCCCAATCGCAGCGGGTGCGGATGAAGTCTTCGTCAAACAGGCCCTCGGTCACGATCGTATGGGCGATGGCCGTGACCACGGCCACGTTGGTGCCCGGTGTCAGCGGTAGGTGGTGGGCGGCCTTGATGTGGGCGGTCTCCACCAGATCAATCCGGCGCGGGTCGATCACGATCAGCTTGGCCCCGGCGCGCAGGCGCTTTTTCAAGCGCGAGGCAAAGACGGGGTGGCCGTCCGTGGGGTTCGCGCCGATCAGGATCACGACATCGGTTTGTTCGACGCTGTCGAAATCCTGCGTGCCGGCCGAGGTGCCGAAGGTTTGGCCCAAGCCATAGCCGGTGGGCGAATGGCAGACGCGGGCGCAGGTGTCGGTGTTGTTGTTCATGAACACCGCGCGGGTCAGTTTCTGCACGAGATAGGCTTCTTCATTCGTGCAGCGGCTGGAGGTGATGACACCGACCGACTGGCGGCCATGCTTTTCGATCAGGCCCTTCATGCGGTTGGCGGTGAATTCCATCGCCTCTTCCCACGTCACCTCTTGCCAAGGATCGGTGATCTTGTCGCGGATCATGGGCGACAGGATGCGGTCTTTGTGGCTGGCATAGCCATAAGCGAAGCGGCCCTTGACGCAGGAATGGCCCCGGTTGGCCTTGCCATGCTTGTAGGGCGTCATGCGGACCAGTTCATCGCCGCGCATTTCAGCCTTGAAGCTGCAACCCACGCCGCAATAGGCGCAGGTGGTGATGACCGAACGTTCGGGGGTGCCGATCTCGATAATCGACTTTTCCTGAAGCGTTGCCGTCGGGCAGGCCTGCACACAAGCCCCGCAGGAAACGCAGTCGGAGGTGAGCGCCGTGTCGGTCTTTGCGCCAAAGGACACGCGGCTGTCAAAGCCCCGGCCTTCGATCGTCAGTGCGAAGGTGCCTTGCACTTCCTCACAGGCGCGGACGCAGCGGGAGCAGACGATGCATTTCGCCGGATCATAGGTGAAATAGGGGTTGGAGTCGTCTTTCGGCATCCATTGCGGATTGGCTTCGCCCGAGTTGTTCTTGGGTTTGAAGTGGGTGTCCACCGCCTCATACCGCACGTCGCGCAGGCCTACGGCCCCGGCCATATCCTGCAATTCGCAATCGCCATTGGCAGAGCAGGTCAGGCAATCCAGCGGGTGGTCGGAGATATAAAGCTCCATCACGCCACGGCGGAGTTGTTTCAGCTTGGCGTTCTGGGTGTGGACCTTGATGCCGGGGGCGACGGGCGTGGTGCAGGACGCGGGGGTGCCGTTGCGGCCTTCGATTTCCACAAGGCAGAGGCGGCAGGAGCCGAAGGCATCGAGGCTGTCGGTCGCGCAGAGTTTCGGGACGGAAATCCCGATTTCCGCCGCCGCGCGCATGATCGATGTGCCTTCAGGCACGGTGATGTCGAACCCATCGATGGTCAGCGTGACCATGGTTTTCGATTTCGCGGCGGGGGTGCCGAAATCGCGGTCGGGAATGATGAAGTCTTTCATTCGGCGGCCTCTTTCATCGCGGGTCTGAAATCATCGGGGAAGTGGGTCAGCGCAGACATCACCGGATAGGGGGTGAAGCCGCCCAGCGCGCAGAGCGAGCCGGATTTCATGGTGGCGCATAGGTCGGTCAGCAGCGGGATGGCAGCAACGTCTCCCTTGGCGATGCGGTCCACCGTTTCCACGCCGCGCACGGCGCCGATGCGGCAGGGGGTGCATTTGCCGCAGGACTCAATCGCGCAGAATTCCATCGCGAAACGTGCCTGCTTCAGCATGTCGGCGGTGTCGTCAAAGATCACCAGCCCGGCATGGCCGATAAGCCCCTCTTTCGCGCCGAATTCTTCATAGCCGAAGGGCGTGTCGAACAGCGCGGGCGGGAAGTAGGCCCCCAGCGGGCCGCCGACCTGAACAGCTTTGACGGGCCGTCCGGTGGCGGTGCCTCCGCCGATGTCATTGACGATGGCCCCGAGTGTGTGGCCGAAAGCAGCCTCGAACAGGCCGCCGTATTTGACGTTGCCCGCGATCTGCAGCGGGATGGTGCCACGCGAACGGCCAAGGCCGAAATCGCGGTAGAAGGCGGCGCCGCGTTCAAAGATCACCGGGATCGTGGCCAGCGAAATGACGTTGTTGACGACCGTGGGCTTGCCCATGAAGCCTTGCAGCGCGGGAAGCGGCGGCTTGGCCCGCACGACGCCCCGCTTACCTTCGAGAGAGTTCAGCAGCGAGGTTTCCTCGCCGCAGACATAGGCCCCGGCGCCGGTGCGGACCTCCATATCGAAAGTCCGGCCAGAGCCAAGCACCGATGCGCCCAAGAGACCAACCTTGTGAGCAATAGCGACAGCCTCGGTCATCACCTCGATGGCATCGGGGTATTCAGACCGCATGTATACGTAGCCGCGCGTCGCCCCGGTGGCGATGCCCGCGATGACCATGCCTTCTATCAGGGTGAAGGGATCGCCTTCCATCAGCATCCGGTCGGCGAAGGTGCCAGAGTCGCCTTCATCGGCGTTGCAGACGATGTATTTCTGATCGGCCTTCGCCTCGGCCACCGTTTTCCATTTGATGCCGGTGGGGAAGCCCGCGCCGCCCCGGCCACGCAGGCCAGAGTCCGTGACCTCGGCCACGATGGCGGCACTGTCCATGCCCAGCGCGCGGCGCAGGCCGACGAGGCCGCCATGGGCTTCATACTCGGACAAGGACAGAGGATCGATCACACCAACGCGGGCGAAGGTCAGGCGCGTTTGGCGCATGAGCCAGGGCAGTTCCTCGGTCAGGCCAAGCGCGCGGGGATGGCTGGCCAGATCGTCGAAGAGGGCGGGCACTTCGGCGGCGGTCATGGGGCCAAAGGCAAGACGGCCTCCATCTGTTGCCACTTCCAGCAGCGGCTCCAGCCAGACCATGCCGCGCGATCCATTGCGGACGAGATCGACAGTGACGCCACGGCGGGCAGCCTCGGCCAGCACGGCGGCGGCGACGTCATCGGCGCCAAGGCCTCGGGCGGCAGCGTCGCGGGGGACGTAGATTTTCATCAGCGGACCCCTTCGATGATGGCGTCAAGCCGGGCTTCGTCGACGCGACCCACCACCTTGCCATCGACCAGCGCAGCAGGGGCGCAGGCGCAGAGGCCAAGGCAGAACACGGGTTCCAGCGTGATCCTGCCGTCCTTGGTGGTTTGGTGCCATTCGATGCCAAGGCGGTTCTGGGCATGGGCGGCAACACGGTCGGCACCCATGGCCTGACAGGCCTCGGCCCGGCAAAGCTTCAGCACATGCTTGCCGGCCGGGTCTTCGCGGAAATCGTGGTAGAAGGACATGACGCCGTGCACCTCGGCCCGGGTCAAGTTCAGATGCTTGGCGATGATCGGCAGCGCATCGCGCGGCACATAGCCATAGGCGTTCTGGATCGCGTGGAGAATCGGCAGAAGCGGCCCCTCCATCCCCTCATGCGCGGTCAGGATTTCCCCAACGCGCGCGGCGATTTCGGTGCTGGTCTGCGTCATCGGCGGCCCCTTCGGTAGCTGTATACCGGGATATACCGATCAATAGAGAAATCAATATCGATTTCCCGTTGTTTGATAGAAGCGGTCTATCGTTTTGGGTTGGGTGAGGCGCAGGCCTAGGCCAGCCAGACCCGCGCATAGGGGGGCAATGCGATATTGCCGTGATGTACGTTTACCGGTTGGTCGGAGAGAGCATCGTGAATCTGCACCGCGCCCTGTTTCCGCACCCAATCTTCCGGAACATGCGCCCAGCTTTCCGAGAAGTTGAACAGGCACAGAAGCGTGCCGGTCGGCGCATCGCGGCGGAAGGCAAAGACCTGCGGCATATCGCAGGCCACCACCCGGATGGGGTGGGCCGCATGCAAGGCAGAAGTCACCCTGCGCCGCGCAAGGATATGCCGCACCCCCAGCCAGACGCGCGAGGCATGGGTCGCCCCGTCATGCCGTGCTGCGGCGGCCTGCCAATCCATCCGAGGGCGGTGAATCCAGCGGCTGTCATGCGCGTGTTCGGGCACCGACAGATAATCATGGTCATTAAGCGCGGCGAGTTCGTCGCCCATGTAGATCAGGGGGATGCCGCCCCAAGCAGCGATCATCGCATGGCCCATCAGGATGCGCTGAACCGCAAGGTCGGCGGCCGGGCCATCACCCTCGGCCAGCGCCTTTTCCAGCCCGGCGAGCGACGCGAAACTGCCCGAAATGCGCTTGTCCCCCGTGGCGGGGTTTTCCTGAAACAGCGCGCCACGGGCAAAGCTGCCGGGGAAGGTGCCATCATAGAAATCCGACAGAAAGGCGCGATGGCCGGGGCCGGACAGCCCCAGCGCGGCGGCATCCTCATCCGTCACGGCCCAGCCGATATCATCATGGCAGCGGATATAGGTGGCGTAGGTGGCATTGGTCAGCCGGTCGGGGAAATGCGTGCCCATCACATGCGTCATCAACCGCGTGTCGCGGGTGGCGAGCGACGACCAGAACTGCACCATGAGCGAGTTGTGATAGGCGAGGTTGCCTTCCTTGCCATCATGCTTTCCCCGGCCAAGGTAGGGCAGCATCTCGGCGGGCGCGACGATCGCCTCTTCCAGATGCAGCACGGCGGGGCAGGTGATGCGGCAGACGGCGCGCAATGCCTGCAGCAGCATATGCACCTCGGGTTCCGATTGGCAGCGGGTGCCAAGGCGTTTCCACATGAAGGCCACGGCATCGAGCCGCAGCACATCTACACCGCGATTGGCGAGGAAGAGCATGATCTCGGCGATTTCCAGAAAGACCTGCGGGTTGGCCCAGTTCAGATCCCACTGGTGTTCGTTGAAGGTGGTCCAGACCCATTTCCCGAAATCGGGGTAATGGGTGAAGTTGCCGGGGGCATTGTCGGGGAACACCTCGACCAGCGTTTCCTCATACCGCTTTGGAAGATCGGGCGTGTCGAACATCAGGTAGTAATCCTGATGTTTGGCATCGCCCTTCGCGGCCTTCTTTGCCCAAGCATGTTCCTTGGCGGTGTGATTGAGGACAAGATCGATGCAGACGGAAATCCCGCGTTTGCGCAGTTCTTCCGTGACGGCCTCAAACTCTTCCATCGTGCCATAGGCGGGGTTGATGGCGCGGTAATCCATCACCGAATAGCCACCGTCGCTGTCGCCCGGACGGGGTTTCAGGCAGGGCATGAAGTGGACATAGGTGATGCCCAGCTCTTCCAGATAATCCAGCTTTTCCAACACCCCAGACAGGGAACCGGCAAAGCGGTCGATATAGAAGACATAGCCCGCCATATCGGGGCGCTGGAACCAGTCAGGTTCCAGATCGCGCCGCAGGTCCAACCGTTTCAGATCGGGAGCGCGGTCCTTCCACGCCTTTTGCATCGCCTTGAGAAGGGCGGTGCGGAAGGCGTCGTAATCGGGGTGTTGGCCATAAAGCGCATCCAGCATCGGCCAGAGGTCCGGCGCGCTGCGATCAAGGCGCAGGGCAAAAACTTCGTCATCCGCGACGGACGGCGTGCGTGCCATTGTGGTCCCTCCCCAAAGTGCGGGCAGATTAGGCAAGCCAAAGCGGTTTGGAAAGGGTGATTCAGCCCGGGATGATCAGTCTTGTCCGGTGCCGGATACGGTTGGCGATCCACAGCAGGTCATCCCGTGCAAAGGCCACGCACCCCGCCGTAGGATGCCGTGGCCGCCGCCATGTGTGGATAAAGATCGCTGATCCCCGGCCCGGTTCGGCCTGTGGCCAGTTCCAATCGGTGAGCAGGATAAGGTCATACATCGGATCGGGCCGCGTCAGCCGTTCATGCGACCATGGGTGCGGGTAACGGACCATCAGGTTGTAATCGGGATCACGGCAGTCATCCGACCAGAGGTCGGTCGGGCCGAAGGGCAGCGCCCAGTCGGGCAGTTGCGACGGTGACAGACGGTCAGGGCGGTAGAGCATCCCGACAAAGCCGTGCGTCCCTTCCGGGGTGGCACCGTCGCCTTCGCGTTTCGCGCGGGCGGGCAGGATGCCGCCGCGTCCGATGGAACAGGGAAACACCCGCCCCATGAAGCGCGCACCCCAGCGGGTGACCACCAGATCGGTCGGCGTCACAGCAGATGCCCCGATTTCGCGGCCTTGGTGGCCAGATAGGCGGCGTTCTGTGCAGTCTGGCCCACCTTGAGCGGCACACGTTCGGCCACCGTGATGCCGCAGGATTCCATCATCGCCAGTTTGTTGGGATTGTTGGTCAACAAGCGGACGGCGGAAAATCCCATCTTGCGCAGGATGCCCGCGCCGATGCGGAAATCGCGTTCGTCATCTTCGAACCCAAGGCGGTGGTTGGCTTCGACCGTATCGAAGCCCTGATCCTGCAGCGAATAGGCGCGCATCTTGTTGGCCAGCCCGATGCCGCGCCCTTCCTGATTGAGGTAGAGCAGGACGCCCGCCCCTTCCTCACCCATCTGGGCCAAGGCCGCGCGCAGTTGCGGGCCGCAATCGCATTTCAGGCTGCCCAGCACATCGCCGGTGAAACAGGCCGAATGAAGCCGCGCCAGAACGGGAAGGCTGCGGTCGGGTTTGCCGATCTCGATCGCGTAATGCTCTTCGCCACCGTCTTCGGGGCGGAAGATATGCACGCGCCCGGCCTGCGCGGCCTGCATCGGCAGGCGTGCGTTCACCACCGGATGCAGCGGCGACATGCGCGACAGTTCCGGCGCAATCTCTGCCAGCGGGAGAAGGGTGAGCGCGTGTTCATCTGCCAGAGCCATGCCGTGGGCCACAGGCACAAGCAGGGCAGCCGGCAGCAGATGGGCGGATTTCACCAGATGCAGCGCGGCGCGGTGCAGGTCGGATGACCCGTCGCGCAAAGCGCGCAGCGGCCCCTTCAGCGGCACCCGCAAATCATCGGCCGGATCGGCCAGCGCGCGTAGCCACTCCACCCCCATCCCATCGGGCACAAGAATGCGGGCGATGTCACCGTCATAGGCGGGGGTCTTGAGCGTTTCCGCACGACGCGCCGTCAGCGCCAGTTCGGGCTGTCCCAGCGCGCGCAAAGCGGCAAGACGGGCAGGCTCCAGCGCCTCGACCGCCACCATCAACATGGCGCGGCCATCGCCTGTCATGACGACGGGCACGCCCATACGCAGATCGCCCCGCGCGCGGGACAAGCGTTCAACGATGGTGGGTGCAAGCTTGGTGCGGGTGTTCTGCATCATATCCTCTGCACCCTATCTAGGCCGATGCGCAGGAAATTGAAACATTCCCCCACAGGGCCACACGACCGCGTGAAAGGGGCGTTGCAATTCTTGCCGCAAGCGCGAGCCGGGCGCATGTGGAATGCAGAAGACGCAAACGGAGGTTCCCATGGGCACCCTGAGAAAGATCCTGCTGGTCGATGATGACGACGATCTGCGCGAAGCGCTGAGCGAGCAGTTGGTCATGACCGAAGATTTCGACGTGTTCGAAGCCCGCACCGGGGCCGAGGGGATGGAAAAGGCAAAGGCCGGCCTTTACGATCTGGTGATCCTCGATGTCGGCCTTCCCGATACCGACGGGCGTGAACTTTGCCGCCGGATGCGCAAGGGTGGCGTCAAATGCCCGGTGCTGATGTTGACCGGTCATGATTCGGATGCAGACACCATTCTGGGGCTGGATGCCGGGGCCAATGACTATGTGACGAAGCCTTTTAAGTTTCCGGTGTTGCTTGCGCGCATCAGGGCCCAATTGCGCCAGCATGAGCAATCCGAAGACGCCATTTTCCAGCTTGGCCCCTATACGTTCAAGCCCGCGCAAAAGATGCTGGTGGACGAAAAGGAAAAGAAGATCCGCCTGACGGAAAAAGAAACCAACATTCTCAAGTATTTGTATCGCGCACAGCAAAGCGTGGTGGCGCGGGATGTGCTGCTGCATGAGGTGTGGGGATACAATGCGGGCGTTACGACGCACACGCTGGAGACCCACATTTACCGGCTGCGTCAGAAGATTGAGCCCGATCCTTCCAATGCGCGGCTGCTGGTTACGGAAAGCGGCGGTTACAGACTTGTCGCGTGACGATCTTAAAATCGCCTGATTCACTTCTTATATACAATTGGATGCGAAATTGATCGCACCCAGGATCCCCTTGTCGTGTCGGGGTTATGGCACGGCATCCTCCCTGTTGGACTTGGCCGGGCATCTTGCCCGGCCTTTTTTTCTGGCCGGGCCGCTTCATGAAGATGAACACTGGGTTGGCGTCCCGAACGCAAGCAATTCCTATACATCAGTATAATAAATCTTCTTAGCGGTTCAGTGGCACCTTGGGTATAACGCCCATCGCCCAAATGAAACGGGCCAGTTTTAGGAGAGTAACATGCGTATTGGCTTTGCGGCCCTGTTTGCCGGAGTGATGGCGTCCCCTGCTTTGGCCGAAGACCTTGTCTTCACTCTGGTCAATGACAGTTCCTACACCATCGTAGAGATGAACGTATCGCCGGTGGACGAAGAGCTTTGGGGTGAGAACATCCTGACCGTCGACTCGGTTGCACCCGGCGTTTCCGGCGACGTGACCATCGCCGATGGACTGGACGTCTGCGATTACGACCTGCGCTTTGTCACCGAAGAGGGGATCGAAGCGACGCAGCAACAGAACCTGTGCGAGATCAACACCTTCACGATCAACGACTGATCTGGCAACGATTGATCCGGCAAGGGCTGATCCGTCGATGACGGGTCGCCCGGCCTCTTGAGCCTGCGGACGGTCGGCCCTAGGGTCCGCCGTCCCCAACTGCCGGAGCCCGCGCCATGACCTTTACCCTTGCCACATGGAACATTAATTCCGTCCGCCTTCGCGAGGGGCTGGTGGCGCGGCTTATGACTGAGGAGGCGCCCGATATCCTGTGCCTGCAGGAGTGCAAAAGCCCGGTGGAGAAGATCCCGGTCGATCAGTTTCAGGCGCTTGGATACACCCACATGGTGGCGCGGGGGCAGAAGGGATACAACGGCGTGGCTATCCTGTCCAAGCTGCCCTTGCAGGATGCGGGAGGCGAGGATTTCGCGGCACTTGGCCATGCCCGCCACGTGGCGGCACGGCTGGAAAACGGGGTGGTGATCCACAACTGCTATGTCCCGGCAGGGGGCGATATTCCCGATCGTGAGCAGAATGAGAAATTCGGCCAGAAGCTGGATTACCTGACGCAGATGCGCGACCGGTTTCACGCCGACAAACCGCAGCGATCCATCCTTGTGGGCGATCTGAACATCGCTCCGCGGGAGGATGACGTGTGGTCGCACAAGCAACTGCTGAAGATCGTCAGCCATACGCCCATCGAGGTGGAGCATCTGGCCCAGACGCAGGAGGCGGGGGCTTGGGTCGATGTCACACGGCAAGACATCCCGCAGGGGCTGCTCTATTCGTGGTGGTCCTACCGTGCGGCGGATTGGGATGCAGCGGACAAGGGGCGCAGGCTGGATCATATCTGGGCCACGCCCGACATTTCCAATGCAGGCCATGGCAGCCGCATCCTGCGGCCCTGCCGGGGGTGGGAACAGCCGTCGGATCATGTGCCGGTCTTTGCCAGTTTCGATCTGTGATCCCCTTTTCCCGACGGCCCGATCTGATAGGGCTGCGGGGCAGATTTTGGGAGGCATGCGATGACGCATCTCTGGGTCCGGGCCGAACAGCGCCCGAACGAGGAACGGGTGGGGCTGACGCCCGAAGGCGCGGCGGCGCTGATCCGAGCCGGTATCCGCGTGACGGTGGAACAGTCCTCCGTCCGGGCGATCCCGATTGACGGTTATCGCGAAGCGGGCTGCGAGATCGCGGCGGAAAACCTGTGGCCGCAGGCGCCGGGTGACGCGATCATCTTCGGGCTGAAGGAACTGCCCGAGGATGGCACGGCCCTGACCCATCGCCACATCATGTTCGGCCATGCCTACAAGGGGCAGCCGGCGGGGCGTGAACTGCTGAAGCGGTTCAAGGCCGGAGGCGGCACGCTCTATGATCTGGAGTATCTGGTGGATGAGACCGGGCGGCGCGTGGCGGCGTTCGGCTATTGGGCGGGCTTTGCCGGGGCGGCGGTTGCCCTGAAATGCTGGGCCGCGCAGCAGCGCGGCGGGATTGCCGGACCGGTGGCGAAGTACCCCGGCCGGGCGGAGTTGATCGCCGATCTGGAGCGGGAACTGGCCGGGATGAACCGCCCGCGCGCCATCGTGATCGGCGCGCTGGGGCGGGTTGGCACCGGGGCATCCGACCTGTGCGCTGCGATGGACGTGGCGGTGACGAAATGGGACATGGCCGAGACCGCCAGCGGCGGGCCTTTCCCCGAGGTGTTGCAGCATGAGATTTTCCTGAACTGCATCCTCGCCCGGCCCGGCTGCCCGGTCTTTGTGCCGGCCAGCGCCAAGACGGATGCGCGCAAGCTGACCGTGATCGGGGATATCGCCTGTGATCCGACATCCGATTTCTCGCCCATCAAGGTCTATGACCGCGCCACCGATTGGGATGCGCCCGCGCTGCGCGTGCATGACGCTCCGCCGCTGGATGTGACCGCGATCGACAACCTGCCGTCGCTGCTGCCGGTGGAATCGAGCGAGGATTATGCGGCGCAGCTGTTGCCAAGCCTGCTGACGCTGCGCGATTTGCAATCGGGTGTCTGGAGGCGCGCAAAGGCGGAATACGACCGGCATATCGCCGGGTTGTGACGGTTTGAGGCAAATTCCTTCTGAAGGAATTTGCCAAAAATCTTCTGAAGATTTTTGGCGGGACACTGTCTCGCAGCGGAGGGAAAGAAATGACGATCCATTGGTGCGGCACCGGCCTTTCGTCGGTTCCCGGTTTGCGGCGGCTGATCGAGGGCGGGCACAAGGTGGTGGTGTGGAACCGCACCGTTGAGAAGGCACGCGAGGCGGTGGGTGACCTAACACAGGACATCCGCGCCTATAGCCTGCCTGCGCTGACGGCGGCCTTGCAGCCGAGGGATGTGGCCATTTCCATGCTGCCTGCCGATCAGCATGTTGGGATTGCTGCGGTCTGTCTGGAAAAGGCCGCGCATTTCGTTTCTTCCAGTTACATCGCGCCGGAAATGCGGGCGCTGGACGGGGCGTTTCGCGACAAGGGGCTGTGTTCGGTCAATGAGGTGGGGCTGGACCCCGGCATCGACCATCTGATGGCGCATGACCTTGTCGCGCGCTATCGCGCATCCCCGGCCTATGACGTGAAGAACATCCTTTCCTTCACCTCGTATTGCGGCGGCGTGCCCAAGATCGCCAACGCCTTCCGCTACAAGTTTTCATGGTCGCCGCTGGGCGTGCTCAAGGCGTTGCGGTCGCCGTCACGGTCCTTGCGGAATTTCAGCGAGCTGCGGGTGAACCGGCCTTGGGACGCGATCACCGCTTATGACGCGCCGCTGCCAAGCCCCGAAAGTTTCGAGGTTTACCCCAACCGCGACAGCTATCCCTTCATGGAGGATTACCGGTTCGACAAGGACTGGCAGGTGCGCGATTTCGTGCGCGGCACCATCCGCCTGAACGGCTGGGCCGAGGCATGGGGGCCGGTGTTCCGCGAGATCGAAACGCTGCAGGGCCCGGCGGGCGATGCGCGGCTGGCCGAGATGGCGGCGCAGTTCTGGGCCGAGAATTCCTATGACGACGGCGAACCGGACCGGGTGGTGCTGTTTGTCTCGCTCAAGGCCGAACGCGATGGCGTGGTGGTCTGGCATGAGGAATGGGCGATGGATGCCTGGGGCGATGCGCGCGGCACGGCCATGGGGCGGCTGGTATCGGTGCCCGTTTCGCTGGCTGTCGAATCGGTTCTGGCGCGGGAAATTCCTGCGGGCGTCCATGCCGCGCCGCATGATCCCCTGCTGATCGACAAATGGATGGGGCAGATCGACGGTCTGGCGCAATATCTGGAACGGGTGGACCATCTGGCGAAGTGATCTCTGCTCGGGCGGTTGTGACGTGACAGCCGCCCCCCGGCGCGGGTAGACTGCAGGCCAAGATCCGGACAACAGCCGGACATATCCCAGATTGGGCAGCAGGATACGGGCGAGGCATGGCCGTCATCACAGGTGACAGACCGACAGGGTCATTTGGCAACCGCCTTGCCGTGTGGCGGGCAGGTTTTGCACGGCCCGCGTTGGCCTTCCGGTCGCAGCCGGAACCGCGCTCCATCGGGTTGTTTGCGCGCGGCCGCCAGATCGTGGCGGGTAATTTTCTCTTTGCGGGCAAGCTTGTGCAAGCTCCGGGCGCGGCGCTTTGGGACGTGACGGCCCCTGATCCCGCCTTTGCCGCCGAGGCGCATGGCTTTGTCTGGCTTGACGATCTTGCCGCCTATGGCGATAGCGCAGCACGCCAGCGGGCGCGAGACTGGACCTATGGCTGGATCGCGCGCTTTGGCCGGGGGCAAGGGCCGGGCTGGACGCCCGATCTGACCGGGCGGCGGCTGATCCGCTGGGTGAACCATGCCGTGCTGATCCTGCAAGGCAGCGACAAGGCGCAGTCGGATGCCTATTTCCGGGCGCTGACGGTGCAGACCCACTACCTTGCCCGGCGCTGGACCCGCGCCGCATCCGGCTTGCCCCGGTTCGAGGCGCTGACCGGGCTGATCGTTGCCGCGCTGGCGTTGGAGGGGAAGGCCGCACTGGTGGGGGCCGCCATCACCGCGCTGGCCCGCGACTGCCAGCGCGAGGTGGATGCCGGGGGCGGCATTCCCACCCGCAACCCCGAGGATTTGCTGGAGGTTTTCACCCTGCTGAACTGGGCGGCGCAGGCCCTGGCCGAATCGGACAGGGCGGTGCCGATTGAGGTGACGCATGCCATCGGCCGGATCGCGCCCACCCTGCGCGCATTGCGCCACGCCGATGGGGGCCTTGCGCGGTTTCACGGGGGTGGGCGCGGGATCGAAGGGCGGCTCGATGCGGCGCTGGCGGCATCCGGCGTGCGCGGTGGCAGCGGGGGTGGGCTTCCGGCGATGGGCTTTGTACGGCTGGCCTCTGGCCGGACGACGGTGATCGTCGATGCGGCATCCCCGCCCGATGCGGGCGCAGGGGGTGAGGCGCATGCCTCTACCTTGGCCTTCGAGATGACCTCGGGCCGCCGCCCGCTGATCGTGAGCAGCGGGTCAGGCCTGCCCTTTGGCGAGGATTGGCAACTGGCCGGGCGCGCAACGGCATCGCATTCCACCCTGTCACTGGACGGGTCATCCTCATCGCGGCTGGGCAAGGGCGGCGCTGAATTCGCGACCCGCGCGCCGGTGACGGCGCTGCAAATGGCGCAGGACAGCAATGGCCATCATCTGTCGCTGGCGCATGGCGGCTGGCAGGGTAGCCACGGGCTGACCCATGCGCGGATCCTGACGCTGGATACGCAGGGCCGCCGCCTGACCGGGACGGACCTGCTGGAGGCGCGCAGCCCCGGTGACCGCAAACGTGTGGCGGCCATTCTGGCGCAGAGCCCCGAAGGCATCGGGTTTGCCATCCGCTTTCATCTGCATCCGGATGTGGATGTGGCGCTGGATATGGGCGGAAACGCCGTTTCCATGGCCCTGAAATCGGGCGAGATCTGGGTGTTCCGCCATGACGGGATTGCAAAACTGACGCTTGATCCATCGGTTTATCTGGAAAAAGGGCGTTTGCAGCCACGTGCGACAAAACAGATCGTCCTTTCCGCGCCTGCGGGCAGCTTTGAAACCCGGATCGGCTGGACCTTGGCCAAGGCACAGGATACTCCGCTGGCCATCCGCGATCTGGACCGCGAGGAATTGTCGGTTCCGGACTGACTGTATCCGTTACCCCGGGGGTTCTGCCCATGACCAACCTTGTTCCTATCGGCCGCGCGCTGATTTCCGTATCCGACAAATCCGGCCTGCTTGATCTGGCGCGCGCCTTGGCGGCAAGGGGGGTGGAGCTGATTTCCACCGGGGGTACATCGGGGATGCTGCGCACGGCGGGGCTGACGGTGCGGGATGTTTCGGATGTGACGGGGTTCCCGGAAATGATGGATGGGCGGGTCAAGACGCTGCATCCCAATGTGCATGGTGCGCTTCTGGCGCTGCGGGATGATGATGAACATCTGCTGGCCATGGCGGCGCATGGGATCGAACCGATCGACCTGTTGATCGTGAACCTTTACCCGTTCGAAGAGACGGTGGCGAAGGGGGCAGACCACGCGACCTGCATCGAGAATATCGATATCGGCGGCCCGGCCATGATCCGCGCGGCATCGAAGAACCACCGTTTTGTCACCGTGTTGACCGACCCTGCCGATTACCAGCCCCTGCTGGATCAGTTGGCCGCGCATGACGGGGCTACGACCATGGCCTTCCGGCAGAAGATGGCGCTGACGGCCTATTCCCGCACCGCCGCTTATGATGCCGCCGTGTCGAACTGGCTGGCGGG
>PNND01000270.1 GCA_013824045.1 Rhodobacter sp.
AAAACCATCTTCGGCCGCGATATCCCCCAAGCCTTTGCCGATTTCGCGCGCGGCGGCCTGCCCATCGGCACGCTTGATGACAAACCCCTGATCCTGCCCGCACTCACCCTGCTGGCGGCGCTGATCACCCTCATCATCTGGGTCATCCTCGAACACACCACCTATGGCCGCCGCCTCTATGCCATCGGCGGCAATGCCGAAGCCGCGCGCCTCGCGGGGGTGCGCACCCGCGCCCTGCGCCTCTCGGCCTTTGCCATCACCGGGCTCGGCGCGGCCATCGCCGGGCTGATGTATGCCGCCCGCGTTGCCTCGGCCAATCCGGTGCAGGGCGACGGGCTGATGCTCACCGCCATCGCCGCCGTCTTCCTTGGCATGACCGTCACCCGCGATGGCCAGCCGCATGTGCTGGCCACCGTGGCGGGGGTCATCACCTTGGGCGTGCTCGACAACGGCCTCACGCAGCTGCAGGTCGACAGCTACATCCGGCAGGTCCTCGTGGGCGCGATCATTCTGATCGCCGTTTCGGTCAGCGCCATCGGCCGCCGCGCGCTTCGTTTGCGCTGATCAGCGCACAACCATCGTCCCCGCCCAGACAAGCCCGATCAGCACGGGCTGATGCACCAGATAGATCACCAGCGAATGCCGCCCCGGCCAAGCCAACCGCCGCAGCCACGGCCCCGCCTGCATAACTCGCGCCCGCTCCCAAAGCCCCGCCGCACCGGCCAGCTTGCCCGCCCCCATCCCGGCCAGCACCGCGCCAAGCCACGGAAACACCGGCACGAAATCCACCGCCCAGGGGTTGACCGCGTTCAACCCCGTCCAGGCCAGCCAGCGCGAGTTGAACGCCTCCAGCGCAACCGTCCGGTCCACCAACACCACCGCCACGGCCAGCGCCAACAGAGCCACCGCCGGCAGTCGGATCACCGCCAGCCCGATCAGGCTGCACAGCGCAATGGAATGCAGGATGCCAAAGAACACAAAGGCCTGCGGAAAGGCCACATAGGTGCCCGCGCTCACCAAAGCCGCCGCCGCTACCAGCTTGCCCAGCCGCCGCCACACCCCCGGCCAGCGAATCGCCGCGCCATGCGCCAGCACCAGACTGACCCCCGACAGGAACAGAAAAGACCCGGCCACCAGCCGCGCAAACACCGCCCAGCCCCCCGTGACTGTCGTGCCCGGCTCCAGATAGCCGAACAATTCCAGATCGAACGCAAAGTGGAACACCGCCATCCCCAGCAGCGCCACTGTCCGCGCAACATCAATCAAGGCCAGACGTTCGCCCGCAGTTTCCGCCATTTCCGCCCCCGCGCGCCACACCCTTGCCGCCCCTTTCTGGGTCCAAATGCCGCCCCCCGCAAGGCGGCCCGCACGGCCCCGGCGGGTATTGCCGGATTGACTTCCAACCCCGCCTGTGTGCCCAATATGACAGGGAACCGGAGAGGGGCGTCTTACAGCCCCCGATAATCAAAATGCCATCCGAATACGATGACCAGAACCTTGCCAGGACTCTGACAGAACAAAGTTCTGGCAGGAAACGCCATGGCGATTCACGCGGCCACGTGACCTCGCTCGCGGCCGAGGTTCTGCAACGCGTGGCCCGCCGCGCCGCCGAATTGCGCGAAGCGCGTGAGCTAGAGGCCGTCAAATCCGCCGCCCTCGTCCTCACCTCCGGCTCTGAGGCCGACGCCTTCTCCGCACTTGAATCGCTGGATGATCCGCTGCGCGAACTGGACTGGTTCTTGTCCGAACGGCTCGGCCCCATCGCGCGCGAAATCGGCGCTCTGTGGAACGCGGGCACCGTCACTTATCAGGCCGCCACCACCGGGGCCTCGCGGATCTATTCCTTCCTGCGCTACCGCCGCCGCCCCAGTTCCATGCCCGATCACGGCCTGCGCAAATCGGCGACCTTTGCCCTCGTGCCGGGTGACATGCACACGCTGGCAATCTCCGCCGCCGCCGACGTGTTCCGCGCACGCGGCTGGGATATCACGCTCCTCATCGGCTACACGAACGAAGAGCTGTGCGAACATTTCAAAGGCTCCACCGACCGGATCTTCGGCTTCGCGGCCGGCTCCTCGCAATCGCTGGAACAGCTTGGCCGCCTCGTCGTCTCGGTCACCGATGCCCGCCCCGAAGCCTCGGTCTTCGTCGCGGGCCAAATCACTGATGATCCCTCCACGGTGCTTGTCCTGCCCGGCATCGACTTCCGCGATGTGGAGCTTGAGGCCACCTGCAACTGGTTCGAGGCGCACACGCCCCCCACCGCAACCTGACCGCGCCGCCGCTCAGGCCACCGCCCCGCCATGCCGGCTCGACAGCCGCCTTGGTGACACGCCATAGCGCTGCCGGAACGCCTTGGTAAACGTGTTCGTCGCATTGAACCCGCAGCCATAGGCAACTTCCGCCACGGGCATATCTGTCTCGGTCAACAAGGCCCGCGCCCGTTCCAGCCGCAGCCCATTCAGGTATTGCTTGGGCGACATCCCAACATAACGCTGGAACAACCGCTCCACCTGCCGCCGCGACACGCCCAGCGACCCTGCCAGCGCCTCGATCTCCACCCCCTGCTCAAGGTTCTCCTCGAACTGCCGGATCACCGCCACCAGCACCGGATTGCGGATGCCAAGGGTCGATGACAGCGACATCCGCTGCCGCAAATCCGCAGGCCGCTGCTGCCCATGCAGGCACATCTTCAGCACCGCATCCGCCAGCTTGTCTCCGTAATTCTTCGCCACGATCTCGATGAACAGATCCGTCGCCGCCGCGCCCCCCGCGCTTGTCAGGATGCGCCCGTCGATGCAATAGAGCTGTTCCAATGGCCGCAGATGCGCGAAGGTTTCCATGAAGGGCGGCAGGTTCTCCCAATGCAGGGTGAAACTGCGCCCCTCCAATATCCCCGCCTTGGCAAGCGCATAGGCCCCCGTGCACAGCCCGCCCACCGTCCGCCCGATCCGCCACTGCCCGCGCAGCCAATCCGCCACCTTGCGGCTGGCCGATTTCTCCGGCTCCACCCCGGCACAGACAAACACCATCGCCTTGGGCTTCGTCTCCCCCAGCGCCCCATCCACCTGCAACTTCACCCCGTTGGAACAGGCCACCGGCTGCCCCGTCTCGGAAATCACCTCCCATTCAAACAGCACCTGCCCCGCCAGTTGATTGGCAATGCGCAAGGGCTCGATGGCCGATGAAAAGGCGATCAGCGAAAAATTGGGCAGCAACACGAATGTCATCCGCAGCGGTTCCCCCGCCTTGGCCACCGCCACATGGGCCACGCCCTTGGGTATGAAATTCGCGGTCACGCTGCTCTCCATCGCTCTATCCCGTCATCCCGTCCCGCGCTGCAAAGGCCCAATCGCGAAAGGCCCGGATGCGCGCATCCGCGCCCATCGACCCCGTCACCAGATGATACCCATGATCCTCCAGCACCGACACATCCGACAATTGCACCAATCGCCCCGCCTCAAGATCCGGCCGGATCATCGCCAAGGGGCACAGCGCCACCCCCTGCCCCGCCAGAGCCGCCGCCCGCAGCAGGTTGAAATCCTCGAACACCGCTGCGCCCTTCCGGCTTGCATCCGTCATCGGCATCGGCACCCCCGCCCGTCGAAACCACGCCGCCCAACCGCTCAGGTCGGTGTCATGCAACAGCCCCAGCGCCAACACTTCCGACGGCAGATAGGGCGTCCCCCGCCCCGCCCGTGCGCCCAAAAGCGCCGGGCTACAGACCGGCACGCTCACCCCCGGTAGGAACGCCTCCGCCTCCCCCTCCGGCTGGCCTTTCCCAAAGACAAAGGCCAGATGCACATCGGGAAAATCCATGTCCCGCCCATGCATGGCATAGACCACCCGCAATTCCACCTCCGGATGCGCGGCCCGAAACCCCGCCAGCCGCGGGATCAGCCAGCACACCGCCACCGACGGGATCGCCGCAATCACCAAGGGCCCCACCCGCCGCCCGTCCCGCACCCGGTTGCAAGCCGCCTCCATCTCGGCCAGCGACAGGCTCACCGCCCGCGCCAGTTCCGCCCCCTCCGGCCGCAGCCTTGGCCGCCCGCCGTCCCGGTCGAACAGCGGCCCGCCCAGCCACTCCTCCAGATGCCGCACCTGATGGCTGACCGCCGATTGCGTGACAAAAAGTAACTCAGCCGCCGCCTTGAACGATCCCGTCCGCGCCACCGCCTCAAAGGCACGCAAGGAATTCAGGGGAATCTGCATCAATCACGCCCTTTGGTCGAATGAGATTTTCTCACACATCACATGAGAAACCCTCTTTTGACAATCGCCCCCTTTGGCCCGACCCTGCGCCGCAACCCGCAGATGGAAAGGCCCGCAGATGCAGCGCGAAAGACTTCAGGATTACACCGGCAACGGCACCCGCCCGACCCCCACCTTCACGGATGCGGAAATGCAGCGCCGTCTGGATACCGTCCGCGCGGTCATGGCAGGGCTGGAAATCGACGCCGCGCTCTTCACCAGCTATCACAACATCAACTACTACGCCGATTTCCTGTTCTGCCAGTTCGGCCGCCGCTACGGCCTGCTGGTCGATCACAGCATCTCCACCTCCATCTCGGCAGGCATTGATGGCGGCCAGCCCTGGCGGCGCACCTTCGGCGGGCGCAACGTCACCTATACCGATTGGCAAAAGGACAACTATTTCTACGCCATCCGCCAACTCACCGGCGGCGTCAAACGGCTCGGCATCGAATACGATCACATCACGATCGACACGCTGGCGCTGCTCAAGCAAGAATTCCCCCATATGGAATTCGTCGACATCGCCGCCCCCGCCATGCGCCTGCGGATGATCAAATCGGCCGAGGAAATCGCCCATATCGAAAAGATGACCCGCATCGCCGATCTCGGCGGCGCCGCTTGCGTCGAAGCCGCGCAGGTCGGCACCCCGGAACATGAGGTGGCGCTGCATTCCACCGCCACCATGGTCCGCGAAATCGCCAAGATCTGGCCCGAAGGCGAACTCTTGGACACCTGGACATGGTTCCAGTCCGGCATCAATACCGACGGCGCGCATAACCCCGTCACGTCCCGCCGCATCGAGCGCGGCGATATCCTGTCGCTCAACTGCTTCCCGATGGTGGCGGGCTATTACGTCGCCCTCGAACGCACGCTCTTTTCTGAGTCCGCGACGGATGAACATCTGCGGCTCTGGGAAATCAACTGCAAGGTCCATGATCGCGGCAAGGAATTGCTGGTGCCGGGCAACAGATGCTCTGACATCGCCAAGGAATTGAACGAGATGTATGCGGCGGAAAACCTGCTGCAATATCGCTCCTTCGGCTACGGCCATAGCTTCGGGGTTCTCTGCCACTATTACGGCCGCGAAGCCGGGCTGGAACTGCGCGAAGATTGCGACACCGTGCTGGAACCCGGCATGGTCGTGTCGATGGAGCCGATGATCACCATCCCCAACCACCTTCCCGGCGCAGGCGGCTACCGCGAACATGACATCCTCGTCATCACCGACGACAACAACAAGGGCAACCGCAACATCACGGGCTTCCCCTATGGCCCCGATCACCTGATCGTCGGCAAGCGCCCCTAAGCGGCGCAGTGACCCCTCCTTGACCAAAAGGAAAGGCCGCCCCCAAGGGCGGCCTTCTTGCCATCCGTCACCCGACTCACGCCATGGTTAACGCCTTCCAACACCACCGCGCGTATGCACAGCCGTCTGCACTGCACGTCTGCACCACCAGCGGCACCGCCTTTTGGCCCAAACTCCAAGGATTAACCCTGCGCCCGCAAGGACTTACGCAGCAAAGCTCACGCTCCAAACGCGACCCGTCACTCCCGGCATTCAAATGAAGGAAATGGTGCCCCCAGAGGGACTCGAACCCCCGACCCCCTGATTACAAATCAGGTGCTCTACCAGCTGAGCTATAGAGGCGCACCGCCGCCCGATTAGCGCGTTTTGTGGCCCCTTGCAAGGCCGCGGCGGGGCGGCTTACACCCGGTTGGCCCGCGCCAGCAGGGCCACCGCCAAGAGCCCCACCGCCATCACCACCAGCGCCGCAGGGGCGGCCTCGCCCAACCGCTCCAGACTGGCCAGCTCATAAACCCGCGTCGACAAGGTATTGAAATTGAACGGCCTCAGCAGCAGCGTCGCGGGCAGTTCCTTGACGCAATCGACAAACACCACCAGCAGCGCCGTCGCCACCGACCCCCGCATCATCGGCAGATAGACCGCCCCGAGCGTCCCGCCCGCACTGCGCCCCAAGGACCGCGCCGCAAGCGGCAAGTTGGGCGATACCCGGCCAAAAGCCGCATCCGCCGCGCCCTGCGCGATGCCGAAGAACCGAACCACATAGGCCAGAATGATCGCCGCCGAGGTGCCCGTGATGATCAGCCCCGGATCATGCCCGGTCACCGCCAACACGGCATCGGCCACCCGATTGTCCAATGCTGCCAAGGGGATAAGCAACCCCAGCGCCAGCACCGCCCCCGGCGCGGCATAGCCCAGCGTCGTCAGCGGCAGCACCACCCGCGCAACGCCTCCCCCCGCCATCCGCACCGCATAAACCAAAAACAGCGCTGCCCCCACCGTCAGCCCTGCCGCCACGCCCCCCACCAACAGCGTATTGGCCAGCGCCGCCAGAAGGCCCGGCGCAACCCAGACCTCGGGATTGGCCAAGGAATGATCCAGCATCACCGCCACCGGCAGCACAAAGCCCAACCCAAAGGGGACAAGGCACAGGCCCGTCGCAATCCACCCCCGCGCAACGCTCAGCCTTGCCCGCTCCACCGGCCGCCCAGAGCGGCCCATCCGGTGAAACCGCGCATTGCGCCGCCCGGTCCGCTCCAGCGCCACCAGAAGAAGGATCAGCATCAGGATCACCCCGGCGATCTGTGCGGCCCCCCCGGCATTGTTCCCGCTCAGCCAGGTGGAAAACACCCCCGTGGTCAGCGTCTGCACCCCGAAATGCGCCACTGTCCCGTAATCGGCAACCGTCTCCATCAATGCCAGCGCCACACCCGTCGCAATCGCGGGCCGCGCCAAGGGCAACCC
Organism: Rhodobacter sp.; assembly: GCA_013824045.1. Taxonomy (GTDB): domain Bacteria; phylum Pseudomonadota; class Alphaproteobacteria; order Rhodobacterales; family Rhodobacteraceae; genus Paragemmobacter. The sequence goes on from PNND01000270.1 coordinate 7,025, forward strand.
CACCCGCCAGAACAGCCCCCAAGGCCCCACCCCCAAGGCCCGCGCCACCTCATAGGCACAGCCCGACGTTTCCCGAAACGCCGCCCGCGCCAGAAGATACACATAGGGATACAGGGCCGAGGCCAGCACCAGCACCGCCATCTCGCGTGACCGCACCTCGGGGAACCAGTAATCCCGCGCGCTTTCCCAGCCCATCACGGCCCGCAACCCGCCCTGCACCGGACCGGCATATTGCAGGAAATCAACGAGCGCATAGGCCCCAACATAGGCCGGAATCGCCAAGGGAAACAGCAGCGCATAATCCAGCCAGCGCGACCCCGGAAAGCGGTACATCGCCACCAGCCAAGCCGCCCCCGTGCCCATCAGCGCCGTCAGCAGCCCGACCCCGGCCATCAGATACAGCGTCGTGCCGAAATAGCGCGGCAGCACCGTCGACAGCAGATGCGGCCAGATGTTCTCGGTCGGGTGAAAGGCGATCCAGACCACGGCCAGCATCGGCGCCAGCACCACCGCAGCGATCAAGACAGCCCCGATCGACCAGACATCAAGCCGCAGCCCCGTCCAGCGCATCGGAATCCGACTGTTTTGCTTGGTCATCATTCCATGCCGGATAATCGAAACCGGTTCCCCTGTCCAGAAAAGCCCGTATAGTCAGCACGAAAAGACGGCAGAGAGCAGTACAGTCCCCATGCGTATCGTTTACCACCTCGGCGCTCATTTCACCGATGACGAGCGGTTGATCCGCTGCCTTTGGAAGAACCGGGAAACCCTTTCCGAACAAGGCATCATCGTTCCTGCCCCGACCCGCTACCGCGCGCTTTTGCGCGACACCGCCGTCACGCTCAAGGGCCGGGCCGCCAGCCGTGACACGCAGGCGGTCGTCCTTGACCAGATCATGGAAGAAGAACGCGCCGAACGCCTGATCCTGTCTTGGGACAACTTCCTAAGCTATCCGCAATGGGTGATCCGCTCGCGCCGTCTCTATCCGGCGGCGGCAGAACGCATCCGGGCGTTCACCCAGATCTTCCCGGAAATCGAAGCCGAATTCCACATGGCCATCCGCAATCCGGCCAGCTTCCTGCCCGCCCTCTGCAACAGCCAGCGCGGCAAATCGCTGGATGAAATGATGGGCGGAACCGATCCGCGCGATCTCAGCTGGTTCCGGCTTGTCGAAGAGGTCCGCACCCTGAATCCCGAGGCCAGCCTCACGATCTGGTCCGACGAAGACACCCCGATGATCTGGCCCGAAGTCTTGCAGGCCGTGTCCGGCCATGCCCCCGGCACCACCCTTATTGATGCGGACGATCTGCTGAAGGATCTGATGTCAACCGATGGGCTGGAACGCATGCGCGCCTACATGACCGCCAATCCGCCGTCCAATGTCACACAGCGCCGTCGCATCGTCTCGGCTTTCCTCGACAAGTTCGCCCTGTCCGACCAGATCGACATGGAGCTCGACCTGCCCGGCTGGGACGAAGACCTGATCGACACGCTTACCGAAAACTACCGCAACGACATCGCGCGTATCCGGGCGATTCCGGGTGTGACCTTCCTCGATCCTTGATCTTTGGCCCTGATCTTGGGCCCTGATCCGCGGCCAGATCGGGGCAAGGCGCGCGCCAGCCGCAAATGCGGGCGCGCGACAGGCATCAGCTCATGCCCAACGCCGCCTTGTACATTTCCAGCACGGCCTCTTCCTCGGCAATCTCGTCGGGCTTGCGCTTGCGCAGCGCCACCACCTTGCGCAGCACCTTGGTGTCATAGCCGCGCCCCTTGGCCTCTGCCATCAGCTCTTTCTGCTGCTCGGCCACGTCCTTCTTCTCTGATTCAAGCTGTTCAAAGCGTTCGATGAACTGCCGCAATTCATCGGCGGTGACGTTATAGGCGTCGGTCGGGTCGCTCATCCTGGCCTCGTGATGCAAAGGGAAACTATGGCCCACTCCCTACCCCGCCTTCCCCCCCGGGTTCAAGCCGATGCTGAAGCGCCAGCCATGGCTTGCCTGCCGTGCCCGGGCAGGCTACCACCCGAGCCAAGCGATCAACGAGGCAAAGACGATGGATTACGTGATCTGGGGTGGGGCGGCGCTGTCGATGATCGGCATATTCGGGCTGGTCTGGTGCATCGTTCTGGCCCTGCGGGCCAAGCGTTCCGGTCTGCCAGACGATCAGATCAAGGCCCGGCTGCAACAGGTCGTAGCATTGAACCTTGGGGCCTTGGCCATCTCGGCGCTGGGTCTGATGATGGTGATTGCCGGCATCATCCTCGCTTAGCGCCTGGAAAACCCCTTCCCGTCGCTGATCAGCCGATCCAACAGCGGCGACGGCGCAAAAAGGCCCGGCGCCTCATGCGCCCAAAGCCGCAAGTCGCGCCGCAGCACCATCAGCCCGCGCTGATCGGCCTGATGCATCGGCCCCCCGGTCCAGCGCGCCACAATCCCTGCGGCCATCGCCACGGCATCCACCGTATCGCCATCCCGCGCCGTGCCCGCGTCGATCAACCTCGCCCCGGCATTGGCCAAGGCCCCGAAACACCGCCGCGCCACGGCCTCTTCCGCCGGTTTCGCCACCCCCGCGCGCCCCTCGCCCGCAATCCCGGCCAACGCCAGCGCCTGCGCGATCGTGGCCCGCGGCACGCCGCGTCCCTCCAGAAAACTCACCGTTTCGGCCACTGCTGTGGCCAGCGCCACCGCCACCGGCCCGCCCGGCCCGACGGGTACCACCGACCAACCCAGCCGCCGCCCGAAAGCCACAGCCTGCGCCGCCCGCGCGGGTGTCGAGGCGCCCTCAAGCACCATCTCGGCCAAAGGTTCGGCCTGCTGCACCAAAGCCAGCGCCACCGCCCCTTTGGGTGGCTCCACACCCAAGGCCAGCACCACGCGCGGCGCAGGCAGCATCAGATCAGGCCGCGTCGTGATCACCACCTCGGCCTCAGGCAGCCGCTCCTGCCCCACCAGCGGCATCAGCCGCGCCCAATCCGCATCGCGCGCCTCGGGCGTCATCCGCCCGGCCTTCACCTCGGCCTCCTGCGCGGCTGCGATAGCCTCCAGCGCCGCAACCAGCCCCGCCTTCGACGGATCGGCCAGATGCACTGACATCCCCGCCTGCAATGCCTGCCGGGCGATGGCCGCCCCATCCCCGCCCGCGCCCCAGATCGCCACACGCTGCGGTACCGCCACAGGCTCCAGCGCGGCCACCGCAGCAGGCAGACGACGCGCCGCCCGCTCAGCCCCAAAGGCATGGCGCAGGCCCAGCGATTGTGGCGTCACAATCAGATCCTCAAACGCCGCCGCCTCAAACGCCACGCCTTGCGCAAAGGGCAGCAGAAGCGCCGCCTCAACGCAATCGACGATCCGCCCCGGCGCAGGCAGACGCGATCCGCGCTGCGCTTCCCGTGCAGCGGCCAGCGCCGCGCGATAGGCCGCCACGTCCCGAAATCCGGTCCGCAGCGCATCGGTCCGTTGCCAGCCCCCGCCTTGCCCCCGGGCCATCGCCAGATCCCGCGCCGCCGCCCGCGCGGCGGCAATGGCATCCCCCGCCACAACCCGATCAATCACACCGATTGCCAGCGCTTCGGCCGCGCCGATGCCCCGCCCGCTCAGCATCAGATCCAGCGCCGCCGCCGCCCCCACCAAACGGGGCAGGCGCTGCGTGCCCCCCGCCCCCGGCACAAGGCCAAAAGCCACCTCTGGCAGGGCAAACTGCACCATCTCATCGGCCAGCCGCAGATGCGCCGCCAGCGCCAGCTGCGCCGCAGCGCCCCGCACGGGGCCCTGCAACAGAACCACCACCGGACAGGCCAATTCCTCGATCCTGCTGCACAGATCGCGCAGAGCCGCAGCTTCTGCGGCACGCGCCGACCCAAGGTCTTGCCCGGCGGAAAACACCCCGGCCTCGCCCCGGATCAGAACAACGCCACACTCCGTGACCGTGGCAAGATCCAGCGCGTCTGACAGCGCCGCGCACATGTCCTGATCCAGCGCATTCACCGGCGGATGGGCCAAAGCAATGTCCAGCACCGGACCCACTCGCCCGATCCGCAGCAACTGCCCTTCCACGTCCGCCATACCTGCCCGCGCCTCGCTGTGTTTTGGCACATTAAGCTTGCAGCGGGCCGCCTTGGCAATGGTGCGCCTGCGGCAAGGCTTCGCAATCACACCGGCATGTTATCGAATCCGTCCTCCTGCGCCGCCTCTTCCCCCAGCCGACGCTGCGCGGCTTCGGCCTCGGTCTCCTCTGGCGCATCACCGGGCATCACATGCGTCAGCGCTTCCATCTCGGCCTTCAGCAGCGCAAGCCCCATCGCCTGCCCGGCGGCCACGGCCTCGACGGCCTCACCCATCAGTGCGGCCATATCCGTCAATCCGGTCTTGGGCATCTCATCCTCCTTCACGCCGCGCAGTCGCGGCAAAACGGTGTATAGGGCAGCACATCCAGACGGGCCGCCCCGATCTCGGCGCCGCATTTCGCGCAGGTGCCATAATCGCCCTCGGCAATCCGCTGCAGCGCCGCCCTGATCATCCGGCTTTCCTGCTGCGCGCTCAGCCCCATGCCTTCCAGCACTTCATCGCCCTCGCGCTCTGTCGCAAGCTCCTCCCAGTCGGCCGAATGGTGCGAGTCCAGTTCGATCTCGATCCCCGCCATCCGGGCGTTCAGATCGGCAAGACGGGCCTCCAGCTGGGTCTTCCGGGTGTCGAGCGATGTCATCCTGCAGTCTCCCTCTCTGTGATGGCTCCTACCCTGCACCGCCCACCCCGCGCCCGGCCTTGACCTTGATCAATCCACACGTGATTTTCATACATTCAGAACTTGTGATACATTTCCGGCACCCCATATTCGGGGCAGACCAAAGGCAGGAAAGGACGTCGCCCGATGCAGCCCCCCATTCAGGCATCCGTTCAGGCATCCGTTCACGCCTTCTTTGATGAGGCGACAAACACCCTCACCTACATCGTGCAGGAACCCGAAGGCCGCGCCTGCGCGGTGATCGATTCCGTGCTGGATTTCGACTATGCCTCAGGCCGCACGGATACCCGCTCGGCCGATGCCGTGATTGCCCATATCCGCGACCATGACCTTGATCTGCAATGGATCCTTGAAACCCATGTCCATGCCGACCACCTGTCGGCGGCACCCTATATTCAGGAACGCCTCGGTGGGCGGATCGGGATCGGCGCGCAGATCACTGTGGTGCAGGAAACCTTTGGCAAGATCTTCAACGAAGGTACCCGCTTTCAGCGCGATGGGTCGCAATTCGACCAACTCTTCCGCGATGGCGACAGCGTGATGATCGGCCAGCTGCACGGCGATGTGATGCATACACCGGGCCACACCCCGGCCTGCCTGACCTATGTCTTCGCCGATGCGGCCTTTGTGGGCGATACGCTCTTCATGCCCGATTTCGGCACCGCGCGCTGCGATTTTCCCGGCGGTTCGGCAGCGGTGATGTATGACAGCGTGCAGCGCATCCTGTCCTTGCCCGATGCCACCCGCATCTTCGTGGGCCATGATTACAAGGCCCCGGGGCGCGAGGATTATGCCTGGGAAACCACCGTTGCCGCGCAAAAGGCGCTCAATGTCCATGTCGGCGCGGGTCGCGCGCGCGCGGAATTCATCGCCCTGCGGCAGGCGCGGGACGCAAGCCTCGCGATGCCCCGCCTCATCATCCCGTCGCTTCAGGTCAACATGCGCGCTGGTCACATGCCGGAGGCCGAAGAAAACGGCACCAGCTACCTCAAGGTGCCCATCAACGGCCTCTAAAAAGCGGCCCCTTGTCGCAACACGGTTGCAGGACAGGCAAGCCGAGGGCATTTTCCGCCCTAACTCCATCCCGAAACTCAAGCTCAACGCCGCGGGAACAGCGGCAGACAGGCAGGATTGACGATGTTCGATATCGCATGGCTTTGGGGCCTTTTGGGCGGACTGCTGATCGGCAGCGCGGCGGCGCTCTATCTTCTGGTGAATGGCCGCATCATGGGGGCCTCTGGCATCGTCGGCGGGCTGGTCGATGGCAGCGGCCGCGACAACTGGATGGAAGCGTTGTCCTTCCTTGGCGGTCTGATCCTCGTACCCGCCCTGATCGCTTGGGTTTTCGGCGGGGCTGAAACGCATCTGACCGGAAACTGGGCGGTGATCATCATCAGCGGCCTGCTCGTCGGGCTTGGCACGCGGCTCGCCAATGGCTGCACCTCGGGTCATGGCGTCTGCGGCATCTCGCGCCTGTCGTTGCGCAGCATCGTCGCCACGGTCTTCTACATCCTTGCGGGCGGTCTTGTGATGGTCATGGCCCGTCACGTGCTGGGCTGGGTCTGACCATGAAACAGAACCTCTTCTCCGCCCTCGCCGGCGCGATCTTCGGCATCGGCCTGTTGATCTCCGGCATGACCGACACCACCCGCGTGCAAGGCTGGCTTGACGTCTTCGGCGAATGGGACCCGACCCTCGCCTTCGTTCTGGGCGGTGCCCTGATCCCCATGGCCATCGCCTGGCGCATCGCCGCCCGTCGGCGCACCGCGCTCTTGGGGCGGACCATCCCCCTCCAGCCGGGCGGCACCACCACCGATGCGCCGCTGGTCATCGGCTCCACCCTCTTCGGCGCAGGCTGGGCGCTGTCGGGCCTCTGCCCGGGCCCGGCCCTGGCCTCGCTCGGCTGGGGTGGCACGGGCGGTCTGGTCTTCCTTATCGCCATGCTCGCGGGTATGGTCGCCGCACCCGCCGCCCGAACGCGGCTCGACCGGCTGGCGGCCGCACCATAAGCGGCGCCACACAGACCGAGGATTAAAGAATGGACATCCGCGCCCTGACGCCCAGCTATGCCGTGTCGCCCCAGATCGACCCCGCCGATCTGCCCGCGATCAAGGCGGCAGGATATACCACCATCATCGACAACCGCCCCGATGGCGAGATCCCGCCCGATCTGCACACCGATGTGATGCGCAGCGCGGCCGAGGCGCTGGGTCTGGCCTTCATCGCCAATCCCGTGATCGGCGGAGCCATGACGATGGACAATGTCACCGCCCAGCGTGCCGCGATCGAGGCCGCCTCCGGCCCGGTCTTCGCCTATTGCGCCAGCGGCAACCGCTCTTCGGTCGTCTGGGCGCTGGCCCATGCGGGCCAGATGCCGGCAGATGATCTGATCGGCATCCCTGCCCGCTTCGGCTATCAGCTGGAACATCTGCGCCCCACACTGGAAAGCCTTGCCCAGCAAGGCTGACAGGCCTGCCCCAACCCGCGCCCGGTTCAGGATCGCCGCTCCATAAGGGCGGGGGTCTGCACCGGCGGGGCACCCGCCTCCACGTGCTCTGCGGTCAAGCGCACTGCCCGCAGATTGCCCTGCCGCCCCAGCTTACCCGCCCCCACCTTGCGGCCATCCAGCCCTTCCATGGCGATGCGCGCGATATCGGCCCGGGGCAGCACAATTTCCTGCCCGACCTGCAAGTTCATCACCGTGCCCAAGGGCAGCGCCAGCCGCGACAGCACCGCCTCCAGCCGCGCCTCTGCCCCAGCCACCTGCACCGCCAGCGCCTCGGTGAACCGGCCATCTGGGGGCGGCGGCACGGCCAGCCTGCCTTCCGCGCGTCCCTCGGGGATCGCCAAAAGCAAGGGGCCCGCCCGCGCGCCCAAAGCCAGATCCACATCCGCCACCAAGAGCCTGTAAGGCACATCCTCCAGCACCAGCGACAGACCGCGCCCGCCATCCACTGTGGCGGCAAAACGGAACCCGCGCGCCCATTCGGGCAGCCCCGCCTCGCTGGCCCCTGCCTCCAGCCCGGTCAAGGCGCGGTCCAGTACCGGGGCTAGTAGCGCCGCATCCGTGCGCGTCGGGCGCCGCGCCACGCCACCGTCCAGCG
>PNND01000339.1 GCA_013824045.1 Rhodobacter sp.
CCCCTGTTATCGCATATCAACCCCACGATTTTGCCTAGCAGCAGCAACCGGGCCATGTCGGTGGCAAGGCATCTCGCCGACCCACCGAAAGGAAAGATCATGCTGCCCAAGATCCGCACCGCCACCACCGCCGCCATCGCGGCTATCGCCCTCGCCGCCACCGTTGCCGCGCCTGTGCAGGCCGGTCAGCGTGAACGCGACTTCCTCAAGGGCGTCGCCGCCACCGTCATCGTCGGCACCGTGATCAATAACCTGAACGCGCAGCGCGCCCAGGCCCAGCCGCGTTACTTCCAACAGCCGCGCCAGCATCAGCAGCCGCAATACTACACCCCCGGCCCGCGCGAACCGGCCTACTTCGCCCAGCCGTCACGCCCCAGTCTGTCCAGCACCGCCGCCGCGCAAGCTTTCAAAAGCTATAGCCCGACCGAACGCCGCGCGATTCAGCGCCGGCTTGCCCGCGCCGGATACTACACCGGCGGCATCGACGGCGTCTTCGGCCCCGCTACGTTCCGCGCGGTTTCGGCCTATGCCGCCGACCGTGGCCTGCAAGGCCGCATCGACACCGCTTCGGGCGCCTATACCGTCTATGACAGCCTGATCTACTGACGAAAAAGGGGCGCCCTTTGTGGCGCCCCGCCATTGTCGGCCCCTGCCGCGCAAGCAGGGCCAACGCTCGGATCAGGGGGCGTCATCGACCTTGAGAAACTTGGCCCCGCCCGTGCCCATGCCGCTGCGCACGCCCGAAATCATCCGCGCCCCCGGCGCCGCCGCCCGCCAGGCGCGGTCAAGCTGGGCCATCAGGTCGGTCAGCACGCCTTCAACCGGAACGGCGATGGTGACGGGTTTGCCATTCATCTCGGCCTTGGCGGAAATGACCGACACCACCTCGGACCCATAGGCGGTGTCGCGGAACACAGGGGCACCGGATGCGCCGAAATCCGTCGGGCAATCCAGCACGGCGACGCGGCCTTCGGTGCCCAGAACAGAGCAGGCATCCTGCATTGAAGCCGCCTCTGACCGGTCTCTGGCATAGGACACGATCTCGACCCGGTCGCCGCCCCGCGGAAAGGACCCGGTCGGGGCGGGCGTAATCGATGGCAACAGGATCGGCTGCGCAAGCTTGATCAGGCCCAGATCGTTGCCGGTCTGGTTCATCTGCGCCTCGCTGCCCTCGTCAAGACCGGGGCGATAGTCGGGATGCGGCAGAATCATCGCGCCAGCGCGAGACGCCTCTGCCCGGCCATGGCGCCATCCGGCAAGGAATGTCAGATCCGAAGGACGGTACGGCTCTCCCGTCGCCTTGTCGTAAAGGCAATGCGCCGCCGTCAGCACCACATCCGGCGCGATCAAGGTGCCAGAGCAAAAGCCCTTGGACCCAAGGTCAATGCGCCCGACCGCCGCCCATCGCCCGGCGACCACGCCGGTGTCGAGCGGGCGCAGATTGCCATCCCCGGCAAGTGTCGGTTGTGCCAGAAGGGCCAACCAAACCAGAACGCCACGCATCCGCATCTTTCACCATCGCTCAACAAAGCTCTAGCAGCGAACGTGACCCGCGAAGCGGGCAGAATAGCGGCAGAGTCACGGAAGTGTCGGGGCCATGGCGCGCGGTTTCGGCCTATGCCGCCGACCGTGGCCTCCAGTCCGGGGTCGACACCGCCTCGGGGGCCTACACCGTCCATGACAGCCTGATCTACTGATGGAAAAGGGGCGCCCCAGCCATCGCCGGGGCGCCCCCTATTCCTGAACCGCAATCAGCGGATCAGTTCGTCACAGTCGCCTTACCTTCCAGAACCGGCGCGGCACCCTGCCCCGTGCGGGCAATCTCGATCCGGCGGGGCTTCAACGCCTCGGGCGTCTCGCGCACCAGATCGATATGCAGCATCCCATGCTCATGCACCGCGCCCGTCACGCGCACATGATCGGCCAGCGCAAAGCGGCGCTCAAAGGCGCGGGTCGCAATGCCGCGATGCAGATAGGTCTTGCCCTCATCCTCGGGGGCCTTGCGGGCGGTCACCACCAGCGTGCCATCCTTCACCTCGACGCCCAGCTCCTCGGGCGTGAACCCGGCCACGGCGATCGAGATGCGATAGGCATCCTCGGCGGTCTTTTCGATGTTGTAGGGTGGATAGGTGGGCTGGGCGACATCGGTCGTCAGCACCCGGTCCATCAGATCGGCGATCCGGTCAAAGCCGACGGTCGCACGATAAAGCGGCGCAAAATCAAGATTACGCATAGGGGTCATCCTCCAGTGAGCGATGCTATGTTATGCCCTCCTTATCGGACGGGCGGGGAACGCACCGGCCCTGTTGCAGGCACCGGTACCCCCTCGATTTGGGAACAGCCCCACGCGGTTTCAAGACCCCCGCCTGCGCCACCCGCGAACCCGCGTCAGGGCGCAACCTTTACGAACTTCGCCCCACCGCCCCCGCCAGACAGGACCTTCGGCCCCGGCGCGGCACGCGGCGCACCTGCCGCCATTTCCGCTTGCAACACCGCCAGCGGCTCCATCAGCGGCACGGCCAGCGCAACCGCCTTTCCCTCCACCGCCGCCTTAGCCGACACGACGGACACGATCCGCACTTCCCCATCCCGCATGGCAAAGACAGGCGCGCCCGATGCCCCGAATTCCACCGCGCAGGTCAGCACCATAAGATCGCTGCGCTGCGCCATGATCTCGCAAACCTCCTGCAAGGACGGCGCTTCCGACCGGTCCAACGCATAGGACACGATCCCCACCTCCTCGCCCATTCTGGGCGTCCAGTCGGGGATGAAGGGTGTCACCTGCGGCAGCCGGATCGGCTGGTCCAGCCGCAGCAGCGCCAGATCCACCCCGACTGTCCCCAGATCCTCGCCCACGTCAAAGGCATAGCCCGGATGCACCAGCGCCCGCGCCACATTGCGATAGGCTTCGGCCCGCCCGTTGCGCCAGCCGGCCAGAAACTGCAGATCCCCCTCGGCGATACGCGCGCCGGTTTCCTTGTCGAACAGGCAATGCGCCGCTGTCAGCACCAGATCATCGGCGATCAGCGCCCCGGTGCAGAAGCCCCGCCCGCCCAGCTCGATCCGCCCCACCGCCTGCCAGCCCTTGCCCTCCTGCACGGTCTGCAGGGCGCGCATGGTGGGCCCGTCGGCCCAGACCGGTGCAGCAATCAACGACAGCACAAGGGCAATGAACCGCATCCCACACCTTCATTCCAGGGTCGCTCCTCCGCTACCCCGCCATTCCGGCAGAAGTTTGGCAGCCCCCCTCCGCGCCGTCCAGTAGCTGCACGGCGCGGGAGGTAAGGGATGGCACGACTGATGCAAATCGACCGCCCTGCCGCTTCATCTTGGCCCAAATACCCAAACGACAGCACAACAGGGCGCAGCGGCCGGAAACTCAGCCCTGACGAACACGCCGCCCCCACGATTTCTGACCCAGAAATCGTGCAAAATTCTGTGTCAGAGTTTTCCCGCGCCCAACCTGCGGCGTCACACCTGTGAACGTTACACCTCGGTCAAGGCGCGGGGCTTCGGCCCGCCTGTCGCCCAATCCAGCAGTTCGACCGTGTGCACCACCGGCACCCCGGTCCCCGATCCGATCTGCATCATGCAGCCGATGTTCCCGGCGGAAATCACATCCGGCGCTTTCGCCTCCAGCGTCCGCACCTTGCGCGCCTTCAACTCCTTGGAAATCTCGGGCTGCAACAGGTTATACGTTCCCGCCGACCCGCAGCACAGATGGGCATCCGCAGGCTCCACCACCTCGAACCCCACCCGCTTGAGCAGATCCTTCGGCGCAGACTTGATCTGCTGCCCATGCTGCAACGAACAGGCCGCGTGATAGGCCACGCGCAGCCCCTTGGCTTCCCCCTGCGGCAGCCCGATCCGCACCAGCAGTTCCGAGATGTCGCAGGCCAGTGCCGACACCTGCCTTGCCGCCTCGGCCTCGGCCCCGCTGCGGAACATATGGCCGTAATCCTTGACCGTCGTCCCGCAGCCGCTGGTGTTAATGACGATGGCATCCAGCCCATCGCTCTCCACTTCCGCCATGAAGGCGCGGATATTGGCGGCGGCGAAACCATGCGCCTCATCCTCGCGCCCCATGTGATGCGTCAGCGCCCCGCAGCAGCCCATGCCGCGCGGCACCACCACTTCGCATCCCATCCGCTGCAAAAGCCGGATCGTGGCATCGTTGATGTCGGTGTTCAGCGCCTTCTGCGCGCAGCCCGTCATCAGCGCCACACGCATCTTCCGCGCGCCCAGCGGCGCAAAGCTCTGCGGATCGTCGTTGCGGCTGACCGGCGGCACGCGCTTCGGCACCATATCCAGCATCGCCTGCACCCGCGCATCCGGGATCAGCCGCGCAAAGGGCCGCCCGATCTTGGCCAGCAGCAAGGCCACTCGGAACCGCATCGGATAGGGCAGCACCTTGGCCAGCACAAACCGCATTGCCCGGTCGGTGAAGGGGCGCTTGTAGGTCGCCTCGATATGGGCGCGGGCATGGTCCACCAGATGCATGTAATGCACGCCCGACGGGCAGGTCGTCATGCAGGACAGGCAGGACAGGCAGCGGTCGATATGCTTCACCGTCCGCGCATCCGCCGCGCGGCCCGTCTCCAGCATCTCCTTGATCAGGTAGATCCGCCCGCGCGGGCTGTCCAACTCGTCGCCCAGCACCTGATAGGTCGGGCAGGTCGCCGTGCAGAACCCGCAATGCACGCAGGACCGCAAAATCTCATTCGACCGCGCCAGCGCCGGGATCGCCAATTGGTCGGCGGTGAAATTCGTCTGCATCAGCTCACCTCAGACCAAAAGGAAGAACAGAAAGACCGCCGTCAGCGCCAGCCCACCCGCCAACGCGGGCCACATCCAGCCCGGGCTGCCCGGCCCGATCACCCCCCGCAGGGCCTGCGCCAGCGCGGCCACGGCGACCGGTGCGGCTCCAAGAAAGACCAGAAACCGGATGGCATTGCCCCTGTCCGTCGCCGGATCGTTCACCACCCAGACCAGCCCCAGCGCCAGCGCGGCCAAGGCGATCCCCGGCACCGCCCGCCCCCGTGGCAACAGACAAAGCGACAGGTAAATCGCCAGCGGATAAGCAATCAGCAGGAACCCCATCTCACACCGCCCCCATCAGACCGGGGTTGAACAGCCCCTTTGGATCGAACTTCGCCCGCAACCCCGCCGACAGCGCGGCCAATGCCGCAGGCTCCGGCGGAAAGGCCGGCGTTCCACCCGCCCCGCGCACCCGCGTGGCATGGCCCGCAAACACCCCCAGCCGCGCCCGCAGATCCACCCCCGGCGCAACAAGCAGCCAGACCAGCCCCCCGCCCCAATCATACAGCGCCGCCTCCGCCCCGGCCCGCGCCACCAGCCTCGCCGCCTCGGACGGGGTCACCGCCAACCGCCAGACATCGCCGTCGCGCCCATGGAACGGCACCACATCCCGCACCGCCTGCCAGACGGCACCATCCGCCTCATCCACTGCACCGAACCGCGAGAGCACCTTGGTCAATTCCCCCACCCGGTAGCGGACGGATGTCTCAAACCCCTCCACCCGCACGAAGGAGCCCAAACCGGGCATATGCGCCGCGCCGGTCACGTCAAAGGGCGATCCAAGCGCCGCCGCCATCGCTTCCACCGCGCGGGCATCCTCCAGCCCGTCCACCCGCAAGGTCGCCCCCATCTCCGGCGCGGGCAGCAGCTTGAAGGCCACCTCCGTGATCACCCCCAACGTGCCATGCGATCCGGCCATCAGCTTCACCAGATCATAGCCCGTGACGTTCTTCATCACCCGCCCGCCATTGCGGATGACCGTCCCCGTCCCATCCACGAAGCGCACCCCGATCATGCTGTCGCGGCAGGCCCCCGCCTGCACCCGGCGCGGCCCGCTGGCATTAGCCGCCACCACCCCTCCGATGGTGCTCTCTCCCGAACGCCCCATAAGCCCGCGCATATCCGGTGGCTCGAAGGGCAGCCGCTGCCCCTCTGCCGCCAGCGCCGCCTCCACCTGCGCAAGCGGCGTTCCCGCCTTCACCACCAGCGTCAGCGCGCCGGGCTCATAAAGCGTGATCCCCGAAAGCCCCCCGGTCTCCAGCACCTCGCCCGGCCCAACAGCACCAATCCCCCGCGTGCCACCCCCGCGCAGCACAAAGGGCGCGTTCGCCACGCGCACCAGTTCCGCCAGTTCCGCCTCACTCCCCGGTCGCATCGCCCCGCCTCATCCCTTCAGCGCCCCACTGCGCACGGTGGTGAAAGAGAAAGCTCTGCTCCCTCTTCTCTGTTGAAATATCCCACGGGGTCTGCCACCGAGTCGCCATCGGTTCAAGACCGGTGGCAGACGGGGTGTGAAACCCCCGGTCCCGCACCATCAAGCTGCGCGACGGCTGGCCGTCACATACAGTGGAAACACCTTCGCCGGGTTCAGCAGCCAGCCGGGATCGAACACATCCTTCACCCGCAATTGCGCCTCCATATCCTCGCGCGTGAATTGCACATCCATCAGGTCGCGCTTCTCCACACCCACGCCATGCTCGCCGGTCAGACAGCCGCCCACCTCGACGCAGAGCTTCAGGATATCCGCCCCCAGCGCCTCGGCCAGATCCAGATCGCCGGGCTTGTTGGCGTTGAAGATGATCAGGGGGTGCATGTTGCCATCGCCCGCATGAAACACATTCGCCACCCGCAGCCCGTAGCCATCCGACAGTTCCGCAATCCGGCGCAGCACGAAGGACAGTTCCGACACCGGGATCGTGCCGTCCAGACAGATGTAATCCCCCATCTGCCCCATCGCGCCAAAGGCCGATTTCCGGCCCAGCCAGATGCGCTTGGCCTCATCCTCCGACGCCGCCTCGCGGTAGGCCACCGGGTTGTGCCGCGCCGCAATCGCCTTGATCCGCGCCAGTTGCTCGTCGATCTCCGCCGGGCTTCCCTCAACCTCGACGATCAGCAGCGCCTCGCAATCGGGATATCCCGCCTTGGCAAAGGCCTCGGTCGCCTCGATGCAGGGGCGATCCATGAATTCGATCGCCACGGGCAAGAGCCCGCCCTTGATGATGTCGGATACACAGGCCCCCGCCACCTCGTTCGATCCAAACCCCATCAGCACCGGCCGCGCGCCTTCGGGCTTGGGCAGGATGCGCAGCCACGCCTCCGTCACCACACCCAACTGCCCCTCAGAACCGCAGATCACCCCCAGCAGGTCCAGCCCCCCCGCATCCATGTAGGGCCCGCCCACCTGCACCACCTCACCCGCCATAGTGACCATGGTCACGCCCAACAGGTTGTTGGTGGTGACACCGTACTTCAGACAATGCGCGCCGCCCGAATTCATCCCGATATTCCCGGCAATCGCACAGGCCAACTGGCTCGAAGGGTCCGGCGCGTAGAAGAACCCCGCAGCCTCCACCGCGCCTGTCACCGAAAGGTTCGTCCGCCCCGCCTGCACCCGGATGAAGCGGTTGGGATAATCCGTCTCGATCACCGCATTCATCCGCGCCACGCCCAGCACCACCGCATCCGGCGTGGGCAGCGATCCCCCCGCCAGCGACGTGCCCGCGCCGCGCGGGATCACCTTCACGCCTTCCTCATGGCAGGCGCGCATCACGGCGGCCACTTCTTCCGTCGTGCGCGGCAGCACCACCGCCATCGGCAAACAGCGATAGGCCGTCAAGGCATCGCATTCATAGGCGCGCGTCTCGGTCGGGTCGGTGATCAGCGCATCCGCAGGCAGCACGCCCGCCAGCCGCGCCACGATGCGCGCACGTTTGGCAAGGATCACCGGATCGGGAACGGGCATGTCCATGGGATCGGTCCTTTCACGGGTCTATCGCTGAATTGGTAAAAAGTTATAACCAATTTACCGGGCTGACAAGCGGCAATCCCGCGCCTAACCATCATCCCATGACCATACCCTTCCATATCGGCAGCCTGACTGCACCCGATCTGATCGCCGTGGCGCTTTACGTCCTGCTATGGGTCGCCAGCGGCTGGATCATCGAAAACCCGCCCGCGCGGTTCCCGTCGGTCACCGTCATCATGAAACAATACCGGCGGGACTGGATGGGCGAATTCGTCACCCGCCAACCCCGCATCTTCGACGCCACGCTGATCGACTCGCTGCGCCAAGGCACCGCCTTCTTCGCCTCGGCCTGCATGATCGCCATCGGCGGCGGCGTGGCGCTGATCGGCAATTCCGACCGGGTGGAGGGGCTGGCCGCCGACCTGACCCTCGGTCAGGCCGCACCGCAGATCGAGATGAAGATCATTCTCGTCATCGCCTTCCTTGCCAACGCCCTTCTGAAATTCATCTGGGCGCATCGGCTCTTCGGCTATTGCTCCATCCTGATGGGGGCGGTGCCCAACGACGTCACCGATCCCAACGCCGCCATCCGCGCCGGGCAGGCGGCGGAAATCAACATCACCGGGGCGCGCAGCTTCAATCGGGGCCTGCGGTCGATCTACTTCGCGCTCGGCGCTTTAGGCTGGCTCTTCGGCCCCTACGGATTGATCCTTGCCGGCCTTGCCAGCGCCGCCGTCTTGATGCGCCGCGA
Source organism: Rhodobacter sp. (assembly GCA_013824045.1). Lineage (GTDB taxonomy): Bacteria > Pseudomonadota > Alphaproteobacteria > Rhodobacterales > Rhodobacteraceae > Paragemmobacter. Next base: position 8,535 of record PNND01000339.1, read on the forward strand.
ATTCGCGTCGCATTCCCGCGATGTCATGCTGAAGCGGTGATCCGCTTCGCGCCCCGCCGCCCTTCGATCAGCCAGGCCGCAATCGCCAGACTTGCCGCCAACAAGAGCCAGATCCATCCCGGCAACAAGGGCGCGATGGTCAGGTCCTGCGTCACATAAGCCCCGCGCGGGGTGATGCCCACCCAGCCGCGCCCGACCGCAGGCCGCCCCTCGCGCACCGCGCGGATATCCGGCACGCCGTCTTCCAGCCGCGTGATACCGCCATTCGTGGGGGTCACCACCGGCTCCAGCACCGCGCCGCTGGCAATCGTCTCCACAAACTCGCGCGGCGCCGACGGCCCCACCGCCACCACCCGCGTCAGCTCACCCTGCTCCAGCCGGTACAGCCCCATCATCGGCGCCTGCCAGACCAGTTCATAGCGCCCCGGCGAAACCTCGGTCATCGGCAGCACTGTCACGGCGCCATCCGGCCCCGTGATCGTCAGATCACCCGGCGGCTCCTCGGCAATCGACCGCCGCCGTACCGTCAATTCCTGCCCTGTGGTCGTGGCGGTCAGCGCCTCTTCCTCCAGTTCCGGTTCCTTCAGCATCCAATGCGCCAGCCGCCGCAACAACTCCAGTTGCGGCCCGCCGCCCTCATACCCCCGGCCCCAAAGCCAAGCGTGGTCCGAGGCCAGCACCGCCACCCGCCCCTCTTCCACCCGGTTCAGCACCAGAAGCGGGCGGTCATCCGGGCCGGACATCACCACCTGCCCCGCAAGCGGGATCACGTCGATCTGCCGGAACCAGCGGCCCCAACCGCCCTCGGGCGCCAATTCCTCCAGCCCCTCGGTTACCGGATGCCGCCGCCCCAGATCGGTCAGCGCCGGGCGGAACCCGCCCTCGATCACCCGCGCCGTCGGCTCTACCGGAAGCACCTCGGCCAAGGGCGACCGCCAAAGCGAATCCACCGCGCCAAACTCAGGCCCCGCCGCCACCAGCACCGTCCCGCCGTTGCGCACATACTGCGCGACGTTTTCCAAGTATGACATCGGCAGGATGCCCCGCATCCGATACCGGTCGAACACGATCAGATCAAACTCCTCGATCTTCTCCACAAACAATTCCCGCGTCGGAAAGGCGATCAGCGACAGTTCCGTCACCGGAATCCCGTCCTGCTTCTCCGGCGGCCGCAGGATGGTGAAATGCACAAGGTCAACGACGCATCCGATTTCAGCAGGTTGCGCCACACCCGTTCCCCGGCATGCGGCTCACCCGAAACCAGCAGCACCCGCAACCGATCCCGCACCCCGTTGATCTGCACCACGGCGGCGTTGTTGCGGTCGGTCAACTCACCCTCCGCCGCAGGCGTCGAAAACTGCAGCACATTCATCCCGCCATGCGGCAGCGTCACGGGCAGGTCCAGATCCTCGCCCACCGGCACGCGGAAGGTCTGCGGCTCGCTGTCATCCACCGCAATCGTCAGGTCCACATCCGTGGCCCCCGGTGCCGCGCCCTGATCCTCGATCCGCAGGGTCAGCATCACCTCTTCGCCCAAGATGGCAAAGGCGGGCGCGTTCTTCACGATCAGGCGGCGATCCCAATCCGTTTCCTGCCCCGTCAGCAACACATGCAGCGGCGCGGGCAAGGTCGGCGCCAATTCCACATCATGCACCTGCCCATCGGTGATGATCATCGCCCCCGCCACCCGCGCGCGTGGTTCTTCCGACAAAAGTTCCGCCAGCGCCGTCATGGCCAGTGACCCGCCATCCTCCGGCGCGTCGGCAAAGCGGCGGATCCGCAGTTCCGTATTCTCCAGCCGCGCCACCTCGGCCTCAACGCCCGCAATCGCGGCCTCCACCTGTGCTGCGCGGTCACCCAAGCCTTGGCTCGCGCTGTCATCCACGACCAGAAGCACGATATCCGACAGCGCCGCCCGCTCCTCTTCCTGCAACGAAGGATTGGCAATCGCCGCCAGCACCACCAGCGCCGTCAGCCCGCGCAGCCACCACCCCGACAGCCCGCGCCACACCGCCACCGCCAGCAGCACGGCGGCAAACGCCGCCAGCCCCCAAAGCACCGGCCACGGCACCAGCGGATCGAGCGTCAGCGCAGCCGTCATTGCCCCAGCCTTTCCAGCAGCGCAGGCACATGCACCTGATCCGACTTATAATTCCCCGTCAGCACATGCATGATCAGGTTCACGCCAAAGCGGTTCGCCATCTCGCGCTGCCGTTCCCCGGCAAAGCCGCGCCCAACGGGATACATCGGCACCCCCATCTCATCCACCGCCCAGGCCGAAGCCCAGTCATTCCCACCGATCACCACCGGCGTCACCCCATCATTGAGATTGCGGAAGGGCATTCCCTCCACCTGTTCGGCATCCGGCGGCGCGGCCTCCACCCAGACCGGCGCACCCCCGTGACGGCCGGGGAAGTCCTGCAACAGATAGAAGGTCCGGGTCAGCACGTGATCCATGGGCACAGGTTCCAGTGGCGGAATGTTCAGCCCCGCCGCAATGCGCTGCAGATGCAGCGCTTCCGGCGTGCTGCCGCCCGATCGCGCCAGATCGGAATCGCGCGTGTCGAAAAGGATCATCCCGCCCGTGCGCAGATAATCGTTCAGCTTCCGATAGGCATTGGCCGAAGGCAGCGGCTGGCTGGTCGAAACGGGCCAATACAGGAACGGAAAGAACGCTAACTCGTCGCGTTCGATATCCACCCCCACCGGGGCCTCCGGCTCAATCGACGTGCGTTCCCACAACCGCTCGCCCAGCCCCAGCAGCCCCGCCTCGGCCACGCGGTCCAGCGATGCATCCCCGGTCAGCACATGCCCCAGCACCACCGCCGTAGTGGCCTCGAGCGCCAGCGCCTCTTCCTCGGGGTCCAGACCCTCGGCCTCTTGCGCCTGCACGCCGGGTGCTGCCGCCAGCGCCAGCATCACCACCGCCAGCATCGCCACCCCGCGCCGCAAGCCCGACAGCTTGCCCGAAATCCACAAGGCCGCCAGAATGTCGATCATCAGCGCCGTCAGCGCCGCCGACAGGAACCAGCCTTTCAACACCTGCTCCGCCGCCATATCCAACCCTTCGATGGGCGTCCCGGCAGGCCAGACTGCCGCTTCCAACACCGTCTCCGCCCCCACCGCATTCAGCGCCACCCGCCGATCCGCCCCGGCATATAGCCCCGGCGGCAGCGCAGGCCCCGGCCCCGTGGAAATCGCCTCGGCCAAGGCCGCGCCCTCCACCCCAGACATCTCGCCCGCCTCGGCCTGCACGCCATAGGCATCCAGCACCACCTCCGGCACCCAGACCTGCCCTGCCAGATCCTCGGCCCCCGGCGTGGCGGGCCGTGTCGACACGGCCAACCGCTCCAGCATCTGCACGAACAGGCCCGACAGGGGCAGCGTCGACCATTCCGCATTGGCGGTGACATGGATCAGCACCACCTGCCCCTGCCCCACTTCCTTGCGCGTGACCAGCGGCGTGCCATCCTCCAGCGCGGCAATGGTGCGCGCGGCCAATTCCGGGTCGGGCTGCGCCAACACCTGCGCCGTCACCGCCACTTCATCGCTCACGGGCAGACCAAAGAAGGGCGAGCCCTCCATGAACGGGGCCAGAGTCTTGGGTTCCCCCCAACTCATCGCCCCGCCCACCGTGCGGCCACCTTCCCGCAGGCGCACCGGCATCAGCGGGTCTTCCGACAGGCGCGACACATCCGATGCCGCCAGCAAGGGCCCAGCAAAGCGTAACAAAAGCCCGCCGCCATCCAGCCAGCCCAGCACTGCATCCTGTTCATCCTGCGTCAGCGCGGGCACATCTGCCAGCACGATCACATCCGGATTGGCCAGCAGCACATCCATCAGCGACCCGTCGATCAGGTCGGCCACGGGTTCCAAAGCCTGCCGCAGGTAATGCGTGGGCGACAGCAGTTGCAGCCCCTCGGCATTGTCCGCCCGCCCGCCGATCAGCGCCACCTTGCGCCGCTTCAGGCTGTCATCCGTCAGGCTCACCGCCCCCGCCGACCGCTGCCCCGCGATTTCAAACCGCGTGATCCGGTTGCGCAATTCGGGCGGCAGCGACAGCGCCACCTCGCCCCGCGCCCCGCCAAGGCCGAACCCCAGCGTCACCCGCGCCAATTCCCGCTCGATCCCCGCCGGATCGGGCCCGCGCGCCACAACCTCCACCTCTAGCGGATCGGCGGCAGGCAGGCGACTTGCGGCAAGCTGCACCGCCCCATCCGCAAACCCCGCCGGATGCAGCGCCAGCACCGGGCGCGGGCTTTGGAACATTGTCACATCCCCCGCCGCGTCCAGTGCGGCAAACAGATCATCGCGCCCGGCCCGCTCCAACCCGTCCGACAGCCAGAAGGTTTCAAAGCCCTCATCCGGCAACACCTCGGCCCAGCCCTCCAGATCGCCCGGCAACCACGCCTGCGGCGTCAACGCCGCCACCCGCCCCGCCCAGGCATCCGCCGCCTGAAACGCAATCTCGCTTGGCGCATCGGTCAGCCGCACCACGGCCACCGTCCGCCCGTCGCGCCCCGCCTCTTCCACCAGCGCCACGGCCCGCTCGATCCGCCGCCCCCAGTCGCGCGCATCGGCCCAGCCGCCATCCATCACCACCAGCAGTGGCCCCGTCCCCGCCACCCGCTCGCGCGGGTTCAGGATCGGGCCGGCAAAAGCGATGATCGCCGCCGCAATCGCCACCATCCGCAGCAGAAGCAGCCACCACGGCGTGCGGTCCGTCTCGTTATCCTCGTCCTGCAGGCCCAGAAGCAGCGCCACCCCCGGAAACCGCCGCCGGATCGGCGCAGGCGGCACGGCGCGCAGCACCAGCCACAGCAAGGGCAGCGCCACCAACGCCCATAAAAGCACCGGCGTCACAAATCCGACGGGGCCGATCATGAACATCAGCGGCCCCCTTCCAGCGCACGGTACAGCCACAACAGCGCCGGTTGCGCCGCATCGCCCGTGTGATGACAGTGGTAATGCCACCCCACCGCCCGGGCCAGCATCGCCAGCCGATCCTTGCGTTCCGCCAGCCGCGCCAGATAGCGGCTGCGCAGATCGCCCGCGCGCAGCGTCTCATGCCGGACGGTGCCGCCCATGCTTTCAAAGATCGTCCGCCCGTCGAAGGGGAAATTCTCTTCCGCCGGGTCCAGCACCTGCAACAGCACCCCCCGCGCGCCCCGGTCCGACGCGCGGCCCAGCGCCGCTTCCACCCCTGCCATATCGCCCATGAAATCCGACAGGAACACCGCCCGCCCATGGCTGGCGATCCCCGTGGCATCGGGCGTGCCGTAATCCGCCTCGCCCCCGGTCTCCAGCGCCATCAACAGGCGTAGCAACTGCCCCCGCCCCGGCCGTGGCGGCACACCGCCACCCGCCAGCCCGACCCGCTCACCCCCGCGCAACAACAGGACCGCCAGCGCCATCGCCAGCAGCCGCGCGCGGTCGCCCTTTTCCGCCCGGCCCTTGGCACCCGTGAACGCCATCGACTTCGCCGGGTCCACCCACAGCGTCACCGACTGCGCCGCCTGCCATTCGCGCTCGCGCACAAAGGTCGCGTCCGACCGGGCCGACCGCCGCCAGTCGATCATCCGCGCCGAATCCCCGGCATGCGTGGGGCGATACTGCCAGAACTCATCGCCCTGCCCAGCCCGCCTGCGGCCATGCTCGCCCAGCATGATGGTGGATGCCAGCATCTCCGCTTCCGCCAGCAAGGGCGGCAGCGATTGGCCCAGCGTTTCGGCCCTCGGCCGAAGATCGCTGCTGGAAAGGTCGCCCGTACCTGTCACGCCGCCGCCTCAAGCCCCAGCGTGCGGCTGGCCGTGCGATCGATGATCCCAGAAAGGCTTTCGCCCCGCGCCCGCGCCGCAAAGGACAGCGCCATCCGATGCGTCAGCACAGGCCGCGCCAGCGCCGCCACATCCGCCACCGCAGGCACCAGCCGCCCATCCAAGAGCGCCCGCGCCCGCACGGTCAGCATCAGCGCCTGCGCCGCGCGCGGCCCCGGCCCCCAGCTCAGGCTATCGGCCAACTCCCGCCCCTCGGGCTCACCCGGACGGCAGGACCGCACCAGATCAAGGATCGCCTCCACCACCTGATCACCCACTGGCATCCGCCGCAGCACCTGCTGTGCGGCCAGCAATTCCTCGCCCGTAAAC
>PNND01000111.1 GCA_013824045.1 Rhodobacter sp.
TTCTGGACAGAAGAACACGGATGCGGCGCACCGGAAGCGGCGTGGCGCGTGTCGGGAATGGCGCGGTGCCGGGGGCCGCCGGGCGGTAGGGTTGGATCGTCGGGCGGGAGTGGGGATGGAATGCGGATCACGCGGTTGGAGACCTTTGGCAACGAATTCGTCTGTTTCGTGCGGGCGACGGCCGAGGGGGGGGCTGTTGGCTGGGGACAGCTGTCCACCTATTACGCCGATCTGACGGCGGAGGTGTTCCATCGGCAGGTGGCGCCGCATGCGCTGGGGACCGATACGCTGGAGTTCGAGGATACGCTGCGGCGCGTCTATGAGCGGGAGCACAAGTATCCGGGCAGCTATCTGCGCCGCGCCATGGCGGGGCTGGATACGGCGCTGTGGGACCTGCGGGGGAAGGTGGAGGGCAAACCTGTCGTTTCGCTGCTGGGCGGGAACCCGGGGAAGCTGCGCGCCTATGCCAGCAGCATGAAGCGCGACATCACGCCCGAGGATGAGGCTGCGCGGCTGTGCCGTCTCAGGGATGAGAAGGGCTTCACCGCCTTCAAGTGGCGGGTGGGCGCGGAATGTGGCCGCGACGTGGATGAATGGCCGGGGCGGACGGAGGCGGTGATTCCGGTCGTTTCAAAGGCGCTGGGCGAGGGCATCGACAAGCTGGTGGACGGCAATTCCGGCTTTTCGCCGAAGCGCGCCATCGCGGTGGGGCGGATGCTGGAGGATAACGGCATCGGGCATTTCGAGGAACCCTGCCCCTATTGGGAGGTGGACCAGACGGCAGAGGTGCGGGCGGCCCTGTCCATCGACGTGGCGGGGGGCGAGCAGGATTGCGAATTCTCCAGCTGGAGGTTGATGATCGAGCAGGGGGCGGTCGATATCCTGCAGCCTGATGTGATGTATATGGGCGGTATCCACCGCACGCTGGAGGTCTGCCGGATGGGGGCGGCGGCGGGGTTGCCGATCACGCCGCATGCGGCAAATCTGTCCCTTGTGACGATGTGCACGATGCATCTGTTGAAGGCGATCCCCAATGCGGGCAAATATCTGGAATTGTCGATCGAGGGGCCGGACTACTATCCGTGGCAGGAGGGACTTTTCCTCGGGTCGCCCTATGATGTGAGCGAGGGGTGCGTGACCGTGCCCGATGCCCCCGGCTGGGGGGTGGAGATCAACCCTGACTGGCTTGCCCGTGCGAGCCATCGTGTTTCGGAATGGAGAGGCTGAAGATGCCCGGACTGCATGCACATATCGACCCCGAGGGGCTTGAGGAGTTTTCCGTGGTCTTCACCGACCGCAGCCTGAACCACATGTCGGGCCGGTTTCAGGGCGTGATGCGGGATGTGTCGGCGCTGTTGAAGGAGGTCTATCACGGATCGGCGGTGGCGCTGGTGCCCGGAGGCGGGACCTTTGCGATGGAGGCCGTGGCGCGGCAGTTCGGCAAAGGATCGGTGCTGGTGGTGCGCAACGGATGGTTTTCCTTCCGCTGGTCGCAGATCTTTGACGCGGGCGCTTTTGCAGGCGAGACGACCGTGGTGATGGCCCGCCAGACGGGGAACGACCCGCGCGCGCCCTATGCGCCGCCGCCGGTGGACGAGGTGGTGGCCAAGATCCGCGAGATGAAACCCGAAGCCGTGTTCGCCCCGCATGTGGAGACGAGCGCGGGGATCATCCTGCCGGACGAGTACATTACCCAGATCGCCGCGGCGGCGCATGATGTGGGCGCGATCATGGTGCTGGATTGCATCGCATCGGGCTGCATCTGGGTGAATATGGAGGCGACGGGCGTGGATGTGCTGATCAGCGCGCCGCAGAAGGGGTGGTCTGCCGCGCCTTCGGCCGGGGTGGTTGTGATGAGCCCGCGGGCCGAGGCACGGCTGGCCGAGACGGACAGCAATTCCTTTGCGATGGACCTGAAGAAATGGCGCGCGATCATGGCGGCCTATGAGGGCGGCGGGCATGCCTATCATGCCACCATGCCCACCGATGCCATCGTGGGTTTCCGCGATGCCATGCTGGAGACCAAGGCGATGGGTTTTGCCCAGGCCAAGGCCGCGCAATGGGACCTGGGCCGTGCGGTGCGCGGGCTTTTGGCCAGCAAGGGCGTGCCTTCCGTCGCGGCAGAGGGCTATCAGGCGCCGGGCGTTGTGGTGAGCTATACCGATCAGCCGGATGTGCAGAATGGCGCGAAGTTCCGCGCGCAGGGGCTGCAGATCGCGGCGGGCGTGCCGCTGCAGGTGGGCGAGGGGCCCGAGTTCAAGACCTTCCGCCTCGGCCTGTTCGGTTTGGACAAGCTGAAGGATGTGCCGGCCACGGTGGCGCGGCTGGAGCGGGCCGTGGACGCGGTGCTGTAAGCCAGGAAAATCTTTGTAAAGATTTTCCTGGGCGCAAACCCAAAACTTTCCGCAGGAAAGTTTTGGGTGGAGAAGGCCCGAAAATTTTCGGGAAAATTTTCGGGCCTCAGCGCAGGCCGAGGCCGGTGCGCATCAGGGTTTTTCGGACTGGGGCCACGGAGTAGAGCGCGTTCAACGCCGTAGCGCGCAGGTCGCGCAGCCCCTGCGCGCCCATCATCGAGGCGCGGTTGAGCGCGTCGATCCCGGTGACGCGGATCTGGATTTCGTTGTGGCGCTGGCGGTGATAGGCGTCGAGCATCTTTGCGCTTCCCAAACTGTACCGGTCGGCCTCGGCAAGGTCGAGCAGTGCCTTGAGATCAGCCAGCGACATGTTCAGCCCCTGTGCGCCAATGGGCGGGACGACATGCGCGGCCTCGGCCAGAAGCGCGGTGCGTTCGCCGGACATGCGATCCGCGATCTGGCTGATGATGGGCCAAACGGTGCGGCGGCTAATCAGGGTGAGCGGGCCAAGGATGTGGCAGGAGCGGGTGTTCATCTCGGCTTCGAATTCGGCCGGGGGCAGGGCGGCAAGGCGCTGGATGTTCGGGCCGGTTTCCATCCACACGATGGCAGAGCAGGGCAGGCCGTTGCGATCCGGCAAGGGGACGAGGGTGAAGGGGCCGCCGGAGCGGTGAATCTCGGTTGAGACGTTGCGATGCGGGACGGGGTGCGAGACCGCGAAGGCAAGCGCCTTTTGGCCATAGCGCATGGTGCGGACGGGGATGCCCAAAGCCTCGCGCATGGCTGATGCGCGGCCATCGGCGGCGACCACCATGCGGGCGGCGATGCGGGTGCCGTTGGACAGGGTGACCAGCGCCTCGCTGTCGCGGGTGAGCAGGCGGGTGGCGGCGACACCGGGGCGGAAGGAGACGTTGGGGAGTTCCGCCAGCCGTTCCACCATTTCGTGGCGCAAAAGCCAGTTGGGCAGGTTCCAGCCGAAGGGGTGATCCGAGATTTCCGTGGCGTCGAATTCCTTGACGATCCGGGGTTCGGGCAGTTCGCCCCCGGCATCGACGATCCGCATGATCTGCAGCGCGGCGGCGTGGGGGGCGAGGCGGTCCCACAGGCCTGCGGCTGCGAGGACGGGGATCGAGGGTTGCAGGAAGGCGGTGGTGCGCAGATCGGCCCCTTCGGCCTCCATGGTGGTGACGGGCGGGGTGGGATCGACGCAGATCACGGAAAACCCGGATGACCCAAAGGCGGCGGCAGCGGTCAGCCCCGCCACACCCCCGCCAGAGATGAGGATATCGGTCGTTTCGCGGGTCATGTCAGCCTCCGGCCAAATCAGTGCCCTACAGATACGCCGCAGGGCGCGGAAGGCGAAGCGACATCTTGCCCCGCATGCTGGGCAGGGCAGGACCTGAGGCGCGGAGGGCTGGGATTAAGGGAGCGTAACCCAGATCAACAGAGCGAACATCACCGGCACGAAACCAACGGCCGTGAGGACAAGGGCGGCGAGGCCCCAGGTCTGCACCGACAGGACGATCAGGGTGACGACGATCATCAGGACATAGAAGATCGTCGAGATGTCGCGCGAGATGTCGCGCGCGATATGGCCAAGGATCGGGGTCGCATGCAGGATGCGGCTGGCGAGGCTGGGCCGGGCAGGGACAGTTGCGGAAAGCGACATGGGCGACTCCTGATTTATCGCCCCTAGATGGTCATGTCGGGGCGTTTTTCAAAGAGATTTTGCTGCGGCGCAGCGTCGCGTTTGAGTGATGTCGGGGGCTTTGGCGCGGGGCGCTATGCGGCAGTCAGCTTTCCAAGGAAGGCAGTCAAGTCGGGAGCATGGTGGTGGATATGCGGCGCGGGTTCGGGTTCCGGGCTGATGTGGACAGTGCGCAAGCCCATGGCATGGGGCGCGGCCAGATTGCGGGCGTCATCCTCAAACATGGCGGCGCGGGTGGGATCGAGCCCGTCTTTGGTAAAGACGGTTTCGAAGGCGGCCTGTTCGGGTTTCGGGCGATAATCGGCATGTTCCACGCCATAGACCGCATCGAAAAGCCCGGTCAGGCCGCGCGCTGCCAGCACGCGATGGGCATAGGGCGCATCGGCATTGGTATAGACGATGCGGCGGCCGGGCAGGGCGGCGATATGGGCGGCCAGCAGCGGATCGGGGGAGAGGACGGAGAAGTCGATGTCATGCACATCGGCGAGATAGGCTTCGGGGTCGATCCGGTGTTCGGCCATCAGGCCGGCCAACGTGGTGCCGTAAAGTTTCCAGTAACTGGCGCGGAGGTGATCGGCATGGGCGCGGTCCACGTTCAGCGCCTGCATGACCCAGTTGGTCATGCGCACCTCGATCTGGTCGAAGAGGCGCATTTGCGGCGGGTAGAGGGTGTTGTCGAGGTCAAAGACCCAGGTGCGGACGTGGAGGAAATCTTGTTTTGCCATGGCGGCAAGGTAGTTCGCCGCCCCGGCATCGGCAATGGGCGGCGGCAATGGGGGCGTTGCATGGGCGCGGGACGGGGATTAGGGTTGCTACGGTATGCCGATGTATTCATTCGGCGCGCGGAGGATGTGACAGGTGCAGAAGGATGCGTATACGCTGATCCTTGAGGCGATTGATGCGGGGCTTTACAAGCCCGGGGATCGGCTGGTGGAATCGGAATTGGCCGAGCGGCTGGGGGTATCGCGCACGCCGGTGCGCGAGGCGCTGCAGCGGCTGGAGACGCAGGCGATGCTGACGCGCGACGGGCGCAGTCTGATCGTCGCGTCGCTGGACCACAACCAGTTGGCCGAGCTTTATGCGGTGCGGACGGAGCTGGAGGGGCTGGCGGCGCGGCTGGCGGCGCGGCATGCAACGGATGAGGAGATCCGGGTGCTGCGCGGGATGGTCGATGATGATCTGGCGCTTCTGGGGGCGGACCCCAAGTTGCTGAGCCGGGCGAACAAGCGGTTTCACAAGCAGATACATCTGGCCAGCCATAACCGGTTTCTGGTGCAGCAGCTGGACCTTGTGCATCGGTCGATGGCCTTGATGGCCAATACGTCCTTTGCGGCGGAAGGGCGGGATGAGGTCGCGCTGGCCGAGCATGACCAGATCGTGCGCGCGATCGAGGCGCGGGATGGCGATGCTGCCTATCAGGCCTTGCGCCAGCATATCAGTAAGGCCTTCGAGACGCGGCTGCGGGTGGATGCGGGCGAGATCCGCACGCGCTGAAGGGGGTCAGGATTTGGGTTCGGCCTCGGCGTCGAAATGGCCGTGCTTGGTCTTGTCCCAATGGAAGGGGCAGGTGACGGCCTCCACCAGCGCCTTGGCGGCGGCGAAGGATGTGAGCAGCGCATAGGGTTTGAGAAGTGGTAGCCATGGCCATGGCACCCGATGGCCGGCGCGGCGCATGGCGAGGGCGGCCAGAGCGAAATCCAGCAGGTTGAGGCTAAGCAGAAGCGGCGTCAGGCTGAGAAGTGTTTCGCGATCCACCAGTTCCAGCACCGGATGGGGCAGGCCGAAGGCCACCAGCCAAAGGGACCACAGGACTGGGGTGGCGATGCCCTGCATCAGCGAGCCGAGGATCAGCATTTGTACGGCGATAAAGCGGCGGGGGCCGAGGTCGCGCAGCAGGGCGGCGGGCGCGCGCATGTGGACGAGCCATGTCATCAGATAGCCCTTGGTCCAGCGCGAGCGCTGCTTGATCCAGGGCAGCGCGCGACAGTTCGCCTCTTCCATCGTGACGGAGGGCAGCATCCCGGTCTGCCAGCCGCGCCGGGCGAGGCGGAGGCCGAGATCGGCATCTTCGGTGACGTTATGGGCATCCCATGCGCCGACCTCTAGCACTGCGTCGCGGCGCAGGAAGAGCGTGGTGCCGCCCAACGGGACGGGCAAGCCGAGGCGGACGAGACCGGGCAGGAACAGCCGGAACCAAGCGGCATATTCCATCGTGAAGCAGCGCGCGATCCAGTTGGTGGCGGGGTTGTAGAAATCGAGCATCCCTTGCAGGCAGCCGAGCCGGGGCGGAGCCGTGGCAAAAGTGGCGGCGACCTTCAACAGTTGATCGGGGGCGGGGGCATCTTCGGCATCATAGATGCCGATGATGCTGCCGCGCGTGAAATCGAGGCCGAAGTTCAGCGCGCGGGGTTTGGTGCGGATGCGGCCATCGGGCACGGCGATCACGCGCATCCAATGCGGCAGGTCCAGCTTGGCGATGGCGGTGCGGGTGGCGGTATCTGACGCCTCTAGCAGCACAATCACATCCAGCCGGTCGCGCGGGTAATCGAGGGCCGAGAGGCGGCGGATCAGGCGGGGGGCAATCTCGGCCTCGCCATAAAGGGCGACGAGAAGCGAGATGGTGGGCAAATCGGCGCGGTCGAGCGGTGGGGCGTTTTCCGGGGGGCTGCGCAGAGCGGCGGCGGTGGCGATCTTCAGCAGGGTGAGGCCCAGGACTGTGAGGGCGGTCAGCCCCAGCAGAAGCCCGAAGGCCAGATCGGGGCGCAGCGCGGCCAGTGTGAGAAGGGCCAGTGCGATGGCGAAGGCCCAGAGGGTAAGGCCGACGCGATCAAGGCTGCGGCAACTGTCGACGGCGGGGGTGCGCTGTTCGGCGGCCTGCACGAGGCCGGGGCCGGCATGGGCGAGCAAAGCCGCCTCGATCAGCGGGCGGGGGCAAGGGAGGGGGCGGATGCGGGGGCCAAAGAGGGCAGAGAGAAAAGCGCTGTGCCGGTCGAACCCCGCAGGGGTGGCGGTGAGGATGACGATATCGCCATTGCGTTGCCGCCACGGCAGGAGCGCGTGGCGCAGGGCGAAGGCGGGGCCGAGGCGGTGCAGGAGCAGCGGATCGGGCGGTTCGCGCAGCGGATCGACGGGAAGGGGGAGGTCAAGCTGGCGGGGCAGGTCGGCCCATGGCGGGGGATCGGCGCGGCGGGGCAGGTCTGGCCCGGGCGGTTGGGCAGGGGCGGCAGGGCGTGAGGGCAGGATTTGCGCGAGGGCGAGGGTGCGGAAGGCCGGGTCGGGCGCGGCGAGGAAAGCCACTTGGGTATCGGCGAAGCCTGCGGCGGGACGCGTGAGCGCGGGGAAGGGCAAGGCGCGGCCAGCGGGGGCCGTGCCGCGAAGCGGCGGCGGGAGGCTGGGCGCCATGCCGAAGGGGGCAAGGCTGGGCAGGCTGGTGCCGGGGCGGCGGGTTGGTGCAGGCATGAGGGGTGACTCCGATGCGCGGAGTCAACCATGCGTTGCATTCGGTTAAGGCGGGGTTAACGCCTGAACCGGGATCTGGCGGCGATCAGGCGGCGCGGCGGGCGCGCATTGCCTGAGCGAAGCGGTCGAAGAGGTAATAGCTGTCCTGCGGGCCGGGCGAGGCCTCGGGGTGGTACTGGACCGAAAAGATCGGTTTGCCATCCACCGCGATGCCGCAGTTGGAGCCATCGAAGAGCGAGACATGGGTTTCGCTGACGCCAGAGGGCAGGGTCTGGCTGTCCACGGTGAAGCCGTGGTTCATCGAGGTGATTTCCACCTTGCCTGTCGTCAGATCCTTGACCGGGTGGTTCGCGCCGTGGTGGCCGTGGTTCATCTTGACGGTCTTGGCCCCCAGAGCGAGGGCCAGCATCTGATGGCCGAGGCAGATGCCGAAGAGCGGCAGGTCTTTGGCCAGCACGCCCTGGATCATCGGCACGGCATAGGCGCCCGTTGCCGCCGGGTCGCCGGGGCCGTTGGACAGGAACACGCCTTCGGGGTTCAGGGCCAGCACATCCTCGGCCGTGGCGGTGGCGGGAAGGACGGTTACCTCGCAGCCTGATGAGGCAAGGCAACGCAGGATGTTGCGCTTGGCGCCGTAATCGATCGCCACGACGCGCAGGCCATCGCCGGTGCGTTTGGTGTACCCTTCGGGCCAGGCCCAGCGTTTTTCATCCCAGCGGTAGGATTGGGTGCAGGAGACATCCTTGGCGAGATCGAGGCCGACGAGGCCCTTCCACGCGCGGGCCTTGGCCACCAGCGCGGCGATGTCGAAATTGCCTTCGGGATCATGGGCGAGGGCGACATGGGGCGCGCCCTGCTGGCGGATGGCGCGGGTCAGGCGGCGCGTGTCGATGCCGCCAATGCCGATGCGGCCCTTGGCGGTGAGCCATTGGGTGAGTTCGCCGCGCGCGCGCCAGTTGGAGGGTTCGGTCGGATCCCATTTCACCACCATGCCAGCGGCGACGGGGATGGCGGTTTCGTCATCCTCATCCGTCACGCCAGTATTGCCGATATGGGGGAAGGTGAAGGTCACGACCTGGCCCGCATAGGACGGATCGGTCATGATCTCCTGATAGCCGGTCATCGCGGTGTTGAAGACCAGTTCCGCCACGGTTTCGCCGGTGGCCCCAAAGCCCATGCCATAGAACACCGTTCCATCGGAAAGGGCGAGGCAGGCGGTGGGTTTGGGCTGGGCGGAGGTGGGCATGGTGGCGACTCCCCTTGGGCAAATTGCGCGGACACTAGTGGTGTGAGGGGGCGGGGTCAAGGCTTTGGTCCAAAAGGAATATTGTTTAAAATCAATATCTTGATGTTTCAGACCAAGGTTGTGGCCCGGCGCGGGACAGGGTATGTTGGCGGCCAGAGCCAAGCTTTGGGGAAAGGTGACAGATGTCATTGCGGGAACGCCTGCAGATCGCGCTTAAAGATGCGATGAAGGCCAAGGAGGCCGAGCGTCTTTCGACGCTGCGCCTGATCAATGCCGCGATCAAGGATCGCGAGATTGCCGGTCGCGGGGGAGAGGGCGGCGATCAGGAAGTGGGAGACCCGGAAATTCTGGCCATCATGGGCAAGATGGTCAAGCAGCGGCAGGAAAGCGCGCGCGCCTATGAAGAGGGCGGGCGGCTGGAACTGGCGGAAAAGGAACTGAACGAAGTTCGGGTGATCGAGGAATTCCTGCCGCGCCAGTTGTCGTTGGATGAGATCGAGGTGGCGGTGAAGGCCGCGATTGCCGAGGCGGGGGCAACCAGCATCCGTGACATGGGCCGCGTGATGGCGGTGCTGAAGGGCAAGCATACCGGGCAGATGGATTTCGGTGCGGTGGGGCCGAAGGTGAAGGATCTGCTGGGCTGAGATTTTCTGCCATCGGGCAGGATGAGGGGCCCCCTGTGCGGGGGCCCTTTTTTCATGGCCGGATCAGAGCAGGGCGTTGGGCAGGGTCTGCTGCGACCGGGCGTCGATCCTGCGGAACCAGAGCGTCAGCAGACTGGACGTGATCACGATGAACAGCGAGTAGAGCACCGGCACGGCGAGGATTTCCTGTTGCTGGGTGGAGGCGAAGGTCAGCACGACCAGCGCCACGGCGAGGGGCCCGTTCTGGATGCCGGTTTCCAGCGCCACGGTGCGGGCGTTGCGCGGGGTCTGGCGCATCAGGATCGACAGGCCGTAGCCGCAGGCAAAGCCCATCACCCCCAGCGCGATGGCACCGAGAAAGACCGATGGCGGCGTGGTGAGCAGGAAGGCCCAGTTGCGCGGCACCCATGACACCAGCAGGAAGACGATGAAGAAAATCCCTAGCGCCGAGCCGCCAAGTTCCACCAGCGCGCCCACATTGGCGTTCCAGCGCCGGATCGCCATGCCGATGGCCACGGGGACCAGCAAGAGGATCAGCGTGACCACGATGTTTGAGGCGGGAATGTCGATATCCAAGCCCGCTGCATAGACCAAGAGCAGGATCGGGATCAGCACCACCCCGAAGAGGGTGGAGGTCACCGTCATCAGCACCGAGAGGGCAAGGTTGCCCTTGGAGAAATAGGTGAAGATGTTCGAGGTGGTGCCGCCCGGCATGCAGCCCATGATCAAGAGGCCGATCTTCACCGGATCGCTGACCGGCAGCACCATGGCAAGGGTGAAGGCGATGAGCGGCATGAAGCCGTATTGCGACACCACGCCGATGAACAGGCCCTGTGGCCGTTTCAGCGCCGAGGTGAAATCGCGTGGGGTGAGTGAGGCACCCATGCCCAGCATGATGACCGCAATCATCAGGGCGAGGATTGCCTGTTCGAGAGGACCGACCATGATCAGGCGCCTTTCTTGCTGGAGAGAGCCTCGGCCCGCAGGTCGCGGCGCAAGATCTTGCCCACGTTGGATTTGGGCAGTTCATTGCGGAATTCGATCTGGCGGGGCACCTTGTAGGCGGTGAGCTTTGCCTTGCAATGGGCCCGGATGTCGGCCTCGGTCAGTTCGGGATCGCGGCGGACGACATAGGCGCGCACGGCTTCGCCTGCCGCCCCATCGGGCACGCCGATGACGGCGCTTTCGGCGATGCCGGGATGGGCGGCAAGGACATCTTCCACCTCGTTCGGGTAGACGTTGAAGCCCGAGACGAGGATCATGTCCTTCTTGCGGTCGATGATCCGGAAGTAGCCGTCCGGGTCCATCGTGGCGATGTCGCCGGTGCGGAGGAACCCCTCGGCGCAGATCGCGGCGGCGGTGTCTTCGGGGCGCTGCCAGTAGCCCGCCATGACCTGCGGGCCGCGCAGGGTAAACTCACCGGGGGTGCCGGGGGGCACCTCGGCGCCGCTGTCATCGATCAGGCGGACCTCGGTCGAGGGCATGGGGATGCCGATGGAGCCTTCGCGCGCGCGGCCGATGGGATTTCCGGTGGCGACGGGGGAGGTTTCCGTCAGGCCGTAGCCTTCGACGATGTCGGTTCCGGTCATGTCGCGCCAGCGCTGGGCCACCGCGCCGTGCAGCGCCATGCCGCCCGCGAAAGAGGCCTTGAGCGTGCGGGGCGGGGCGTCGCGGAACCAGAATTCGTTCATCAAGCCGTTGAACAGCGTGTTCACCCCGATGATCCAGGTGATCGGGTAATTCTCGAACGCGCGTTTCAGGTTGGACAGGGGGCGCGGGTTGGGGATCAGCAGATTGCGGCCGCCAAGGTGGAAAAAGCCCAAGAGGTTCAGGGTGAAGGCGAGGATGTGATAGGTGGGGATGGCGGTCAGCACCACCTCTTTGGCCGGGGCGACATGCGGCGCGATGAAGGTCATGGCCTGCGCCATGTTCATCAGGAGGTTGCGATGGGTGAGGATTGCGCCCTTGGCCACGCCGGTGGTGCCGCCCGTGTATTGCAGGGCGGCGATGGCATCGGGGGGCAGGTCGGCATCATGACGCCGCGCGGGGCGGGCTGCGCCTTTGGCCAGCGCGTCGGGCAGGCGGATATGAGGCAGGCTGTGGGCGGGGATGCTGCGGTCCCAGTGTTTCTGGACCAGCCCGATCACGCCGCGCACGGCGCGCGGCATCAGTTCGGCCACGCGGGTGACCACGATCTGCGGCAGGGGGGTGAGCTTTCCTGCCTCGGTCAGCTTGTCCATGAACATGTCGGTGATGACGATCAGCCGGGGGCTGGCATCGCGCAGTTGATGCGCCATCTCGGCGGGGGTGTAGAGCGGGTTGATATTGACCAGCACGCAGCCCGCCTTGAACACGCCGAAAGCGACGACCGGGACGGTCAGCGAATTGGGGGTTTGCAGCGCCACACGGTCGCCGGGGTTGAGCATGGCCACATCGCGCAGGTAATTGGCGAAGGCATCGGAGAGGCGGTCCACCTCGGCAAAGGACAGATCGCCATACATGCCGTTGGGCATGACCACGGTATAGGCGATGCGGTTGCCTTCGCGCGCGGCGGTGTCGCGCACCAACTGGCCCAAGGTGGCGGCGAGGGGCGCGGTCACCTCGGCGGGCACGCCGGGTGGGTAAGCGGCGGCCCATGGGCGGGCCGTTGCTGTCGATGTCATGGTGTTGTTCCTCCCCGGACACACGTCTGATCACGGATCTTGCGCCCGTGCTGCGGCCTAATGTGGGCGGATATCACCTTCCTGTGAAGGGGGCAGGTGCCGATCCGCCGTTACGTCATTGCATCCATGCTGCGGTTCAGGCGGGCGAGGCGGGTCTGCAACTCATCGCGCAAGGCGATGCGTTCCTCTTCCGACAGGAAGGCGCCCAGTTCCACCTCGCGCCCGCTGCCGCGCAGGGTGAGGTAATGCGGTACCGGGCCGCCCGTGGGATGGAGGTGGACCGAGACCCAAAAAGGGTTCGCCTGCCAGTCCTGCCGCCGCCCGCGAGGGCCGTGGCGGGTGAGCGAGAGGGTATCCGGGGTGAGGGTGAGGTCTTCGACAATCTCAGCATCGCGGTAAGAGCGCGAGAGGGCGGCCCACATGCCCCAGATCGCCAGCGCGAAGAAGGGCAGTATGCCCCAGAGGACAGGGGAACCGAGGACGGCGATCAGGGGAAAGAGGACCATGGCCGACGTGCCGCCGATGAAGAGGACAAAGCCTTTGCGCGGCAGGGATCGGTAGGGCCAGAGCTGCAGCCGGGCTTGGGCGTCGTCAGAGGGGGGTAACCATTGGTAGGGCATGATGGGGAGAAGTTAGCCGAGCCGTCTTCAAAGGCCAGAGGGATGCACGCGGCGGTTGGTCGCGTTTTGCGGCGACGCTGTTAGCAGCTGCCGCTGAAAAGCCAATAGCCGCTAAGGATGCGCAAATCGAACTGACGGGGCAGAGCGCCCCCGCAAATCTGCGCGCCGATCTGCTGGCGGAGTTGATCCTCGGTCCAGTTGGCGCCGGCATGGCCGCTGAAACGGCCGCCGCCGTCATTGTCGATGTCGAGCTTGTTGGGGTTGGCGGAGGCAGCGCCTGCGATGAAGGCCAAGGCACAGGCAACGCTGGCGGCGTGGGTAGCTGTCTTCATGGGTGATGGTGCCCTTTTACACAAACGATACGGGGGACAGCCTATCGGCTGGCAGCAGGTGCGTAAACAGGGCGGACCCACAAAGCAAAAGGCCCCGGGGGTCCCGGGGCCTTTTCTGATCGATTGGTCCTGCCTTAGTGGGCGTGGCCTTTGTCCCAGTCCGACTGCTTGGGGAGCTGTTCGAAGGTGTGCTCCGGCGGCGGCGAGGACAGGGTCCATTCCAGCGTGTCGGCATATTCGTTCCAGTAGTTGTTCTCGGTGACGCGCTTGCCGAAGAACAGGGTGTAGAACACGAGGCCGATGAAGAACACGAAGGAGGCGAAGGCGATCATCGCACCGACGGACGACCACCAGTTCCAGTAGGCGAAGGCCTCGGGGTAGTCGATGTAGCGGCGCGGCATGCCCTGACGGCCCAGGAAGTGCTGGGGGAAGAAGGTCAGGTTGGAGCCGATGAACATCGCCCAGAAGTGGAGTTTGCCTGCCCATTCGGGGTACTGGCGGCCCGACATCTTGCCCATCCAGTAGTAGATGCCTGCGAAGATGCCGAAGACGGCGCCGAGCGACATCACATAGTGGAAGTGGGCCACGACATAGTAGGTGTCGTGATAGGCGCGGTCGACCCCAGCCTGCGACAGCACGATCCCCGTCACACCACCGACGGTGAAGAGGAACAGGAAGCCGAAGGCCCAGAGCATGGGCGTCTTCATCTCGATCGAGCCGCCCCACATGGTGGCGATCCACGAGAAGATCTTGATGCCGGTGGGCACCGCGATCACCATGGTGGCCAGCATGAAGTAGGACTGCTGGGTCAGCGACATGCCGACAGTGTACATGTGGTGCGCCCAGACGACGAAGCCCAGCACACCGATCGCCACCATCGCATAGACCATCGGCAGGTAGCCGAAGATCGGCTTGCGCGAGAAGGTGGCGATGACCTGAGAGATGATCCCAAAGGCGGGCAGGATGATGATGTAGACCTCGGGGTGGCCGAAGAACCACAGGATGTGCTGGTAAAGGACCGGGTCACCGCCGCCCGAGGGCGTGAAGAAGGTGGTCCCGAAGTTCCGGTCGGTCAGCAGCATGGTGATGGCGCCAGCCAGAACGGGCAGGGCCAGCAGGATGAGCCACGAGGTCACGAAGATCGACCAAGCGAACAGCGGCACCTTGTGCATCGTCATGCCGGGGGCGCGCATGTTCAGGAAGGTGGTAATCATATTGATCGCGCCGAGGATCGAGGAGGCACCCGACAGGTGCACCGCGAAAATGGCGAGGTCCATCGCGTAGCCGCCTTCGGCGGTGGTCGAGAGCGGCGGGTAGAGAACCCAGCCCACGCCCGCGCCCGGCCCAAGCTCGCCGCCACCACCGGGGGCGAAGAGCGAGGCCACGGCCAGCGAGGTGCCCGCGACGTAAAGCCAGTAGGACAGGTTGTTCATGCGCGGGAAGGCCATGTCCGGCGCGCCGATCTGCAGCGGCATGAAGTAGTTGCCGAAACCGCCGAACAGGGCCGGGATCACCACGAAGAACATCATCAGGATGCCATGGGCGGTGATGGTGACGTTCCAGATATGGCCGTTGGGCGTGCAGGTCGCCGCCGCATCGGCAACGAAGCGCAGGCCTTCCTGA
>PNND01000449.1 GCA_013824045.1 Rhodobacter sp.
CCCCGGAACGGGGGCGCGTGCCGATCTATTCCTTTTCCTCACCCGGTGCAGGAGCAAGGCCATAGGGCGCGACCAGACGCCAGACATGGGGGGGAATCATGTTCTTCATCCGGGCCGGAAAGGCGCGGCGCAGGTGAAGGACAGTCTCGATCGCCTTCATCTCCACCCGCGCGCGGGCGAATTCAAGGCCGCGGGGGCCGATGCGGGGTTGCAGGAAGGCCACGATGGGCCGCGCCCAATCGGGCATGGCGCGCAGCGGCAGTCCCCCTGCCGCGCGTTCGGTATTGGCCAGAAAGCCCTTTACGGCGCCTGCGCGTTTGCCCTTGTCGGTCAAGGGTTTGAGGGTGAGTTGATCGGCCAGCAGGGCCAGCAGTTCCTCGCCCCGTTCGTTGCGGGTGATGACCCATTGATCGCCATCACCGCCCATATAGCCCACGGTGATATCGGCAAGTCGGTTGGTGTAATCGACACAGGTCTTGCAGGTCATCGGAAAGAAATCGGCGGGCAATTTCGACAGCGGCAGCTTCAGGAACGGCACGGTGCGGGTGGGGCGGCCATCGTCATAGCGCAGTTCCACCCGGTAATCGGCGCGGAATTCGAGATAGCTGATCGCCTCGGGGCGCGGGTCGATCTGGGCGAGGAAGTGGTGGAAATTGTCGGTCGTCGTGTTGTCGGAACAGGGGGTTCCGATGACATAGATCCGCTCGAATCCCAGTTCCGCCTCCAGCGCGCGCAGGGCATGGACCTGACAGGGGATGCCCACCAGCGCGATGCGGCGGTGGCCCGCGGCGGCGGCGGGTTCAAGGAGCGCGAGCGTCGGGCCAAAGCCCATGCGCATGCCGCGGACCTTTGACAGTTGGGCGGGATCGGTCACGATCACGGGCAGCGGTTTCCAGCGATCGAACGGGTCGGGCGCGGTGGCCAGCACGGCGGTCACCGCCCCGGTTTCCAGCAGGCGCGCGGCAAGGGCCGTGGTGATCCCGGTCCATTGCGCGCCGGGGAGCGGGTTCGTCATCCGCGCGCGCAGCATCCGGCGGGTGACGCCGAAGAAGGCCTCCTCGCCCTGTTCGGGCTGCGCGGTTCGGCCATGCGCCTCAGCCTCGCGCGCCGGATAATCGGGGGCGATGAACTGGCAGGCGCGGCCGCAGGCCTTGCCATCGCCCATGCGCGAGATGCCACAATCGGTGCAAAGGCCGGGGCGCGGGGCGCCGCCAAGCGTGGGGGCATAGAGGCCGGGGACAGGCGGGATCGGGCCATCAGGCATGGGCGCGGCTTTCGCGGGCCGGAGGGGCCCTTGAGGCAAAGGCTAGCCTGCGTCAGCGGCGGCGTCCAGAAAATGTGTAAACCTGACGTGACAGTTTTGACCCAGCTACCCTCAGGCAAAGAGCGGAAAGGTCACCCCCAGCGACCAGGCCAGCATCACGCCAAAGCCCAGCCCGCCCACGGCCGCATAGCCCGTGCGCCGCCCGACCCAGCCCGCCATGGTGCCGAAAAGCAGGTAGAAGAGCAGGATCACCGGCAGGATGATCAGCAGGAACATCAGCCGGTCAAAGTTCAGCGCCACCGCAGCCACAAGCGACAAAAGAAACGCCCCGCGCACCAGCAGGACACGCCAGAGGAGCGCGCGGCCGGCCTCGGTCAGCAGGGCATCGCTGAGGAAATAGGGGATCGCCCCCAGCGCCAGCCCGGCGATCACCGCGATCCGGCCCGGATGGGGCAGGAAATTCGCGACATAACGATCCAGCGCCAGACCAAAGCCGATCAGAGCCGCCAGCCCAACCAGCGCGGCCATCGGCCAGATGCGCAGGGGGAATTGACTGCGCAAGCGCCCGGCGCGGGCCAGCAGCAGCAGGGTGATGGCACCATAGGCGGCGAAATGCAGGGCGAGGTAGTCGGCGACCAGCACGGGCAGCACCCTTATGTCGAAAGGCGCTAGGATCAGCGGCACCACCAGCGCGGGCAGCAGGGCGGCGATCAGAAAAGGGCGCAGGGGCAAGTGCGGCGGTGGCGCGGCGGGAGCCGCAGGCAAGGCACGGGCAAGCGGCCAGGCCAGCGCGGTGAGACCGGCCAGCAGGAGCAGGATCCACCCCCCCCGCGCCTGCGCGGGCTCTGCGCCGTTTCGGCCAAAGGCCGCATCAAGCCACCCGGTCGCCGCATTCAGGGCGGCGGGGGCGTAGAGCACGCCCACATGTTCGACATTCGGCGCGATCACCGCCTGCCGGGCTGTCCCGTCGGCCATCTGTCCCACGAGCTGCCCTTCGCCCGCCTGCGGATCGGTCAGGTGGAGAACGCGCAGCGCCTCGGACCGCAGCATCCCCTCCCATTCGCCGGAGATCATCAGCAGGTTCGATGGCCGGTCGGCGGTGACGGCCTGCGAGAAGGCCGAAACCGCCACCACCGCCTGCACGGGCGGATCATCCAGCGCGGCGCGGATGATGATGTCGGAGGCCATGGAATGGCCGAGATAGGCCAGCCGCCCATCGGCGCGGGGATGGGTCAGGGCGGCGCGGGCGACCGTGCGGAGTTCTTCCTGCAGCAGGCTCGTAGTGCCGTTGATCGTGGTGACATCGCCGGTCATCGGGCGCGGGTTGCGGCCATGGCCCATGAAATCGAAGCTGACGACGATGTATCCAGCGCGGGCCAACGCAAGCGAGAAGGGTTCCATCAACTGCCGCGATCCGGCAAAGCCATGGGTCACCACCACCACCGGTGCGGGATCTTCGCTGGGGGCAAGATAGAGCGTGGCAGGTGGCCCGTCTGAGACCTTGAAAGGTGTGATGGACAGGCCCATGCGCCCGGCCTCGAGCATCCAGACAGATAGGACGATGGCCATCACCCCGAGAATTGCCACCGCTGCCCGCACGCTTGCCCCCTGCCCTGTTGCCCTGTGCCTGACCTAACACAGTCCCGCACAAAGGCCACAGTTGCGAAACTGTGACCGGCAGCGGATGGACGGGGCATTGTCCCCGGCGCGGGCTGGGCTTAGGTTCCCGCGCCACAGAGTCACTCACCTTAATGGGGTTTCCCTTGCATCGCGCCCTTGCCCTTTTGTCCCTTGGCCTGCTCACCGCCTGCGGCGCGTCCAAGGAGATGCAGCTTTATCCCACCACGGGGCCGCTGGCCGCGCAAGTGCCGCCGCCGGTCATCCGGGCCACGGCCACGAACAGCAACGACAATTCCGGGGCGCTGAGTTTCCGCATCCCCAAGGGCGCGCGCTGCAACGGCACATGGACGAGCGTGGCCCCGACTGTGGTGACGAGGGAGCGGGGGATCAACCTGTCGATCCGCGATCTGGGCGGGCGGCTGGGGCGTGACCGCGAAACCGTAGCGGGCGTCAATTCGGGCGAGCTTTATGCCGTGTGCAAGGATGGCACTATCGTGCAGGGCACCTTCGTGATGGGCAGCGGCACGACCAGCGGCACCGGAACGGCGACCGACACGTTGGGCAACAGCTATAAGGTTCTGTTCTGATCAGCGACGGGTGGCGAGGGCTTCGGCCAGAAGCCCTGTCACCAGATCGGCGGGAACATCTTCGGCAATGAAAGCCTCACCTATCCCGCGCGCGAGGATGAATCGCAGGCGGCCGTCGATCACCTTCTTGTCCTGCCCCATCAGCGCGACCAGCGCCTCTGCCCCCGGCAGATCGCCTTCGATATCGGCGAGGTCCACCTTCATGCCCATGGCGCGCAGATGGGCGCGGACGCGGCTGGGGGCCTCTTGCGAACACAGGCCCATGCGTTGCGACAGTTCAAAGGCCAGCGCGCAGCCGATGGCGACACCTTCGCCATGCAGAAGGCGGCTGGAATAGCCGGTGGCTTTTTCCAGCGCATGACAGAAGGTGTGGCCGAGGTTCAGCAGCGCGCGCTCGCCTTCTTCGGTCTCATCCCGCGACACGATCCCGGCCTTCATCTCGACCGACCGGCGCACGGCATATTGGCGTTTGGTGGCATCGGAGGCGAGCGACGGGGCGTTCACCTCGAGCCAGTCGAAAAAGGCGGCGTCGCCCAGAAGGCCGTACTTCACCACCTCGCCATAGCCAGCCAGAAAATCGCGGGGCGGAAGGGATTCGAGCACCAGCGTATCGGCCAGCACAAGCGACGGTTGGTGGAAAGCGCCGACAAGGTTCTTGCCCTGTGGTGTGTTGATCCCGGTTTTGCCACCGACGGAGCTGTCGACCTGCGCCAGCAGCGTGGTTGGGATCTGCACAAAGCGCACGCCCCGGCGCAGGACGGCGGCGGCGAAGCCCACCAGATCGCCGATCACCCCGCCACCAAAGGCCACCACGATATCGCGGCGTTCGACCTTCTGCTCCAGCAGCCATTCGACGCAGCGGCCGAATTCGGACCAGCCCTTGGTCTGTTCGCCTGCGGGCAGGGCAAGGGTGGATACAGTGATCCCTTCGAATTCGAGCGCCGCGACAAGGCGGGCAAGGTGGAGGGGTGCCACGGTTTCATCGGTGACAACGGCGGCGCGGCGGCGCTTCAGGAGGGGGACGATCTCTGCCCCTGCCCTTTCGATCAGGCCGGGGCCGATCCGCACCTCATAGGAGCGGTCCCCAAGGGCCACGGGAACCACATCGACAGCCATCCTATTCCCCTTCCAGCACATCCGGGCGCTGTTTCAGCGCGGCGATCACCTTGGCGGCCATGTCGTCGATCGAAAGATCGGCAACGCTGTCCACAGTGACGTCCGCCTTGCTGTAGAGGGGCACACGCGCCTCGTAAAGCTGGCGCAGCGTTTCGCGCGGATTGCTGGTGCGCAACAGGGGCCGGGTGGTCTTGTGGCGCACGCGCTGCCACAGAAGATCAAGATCGGCGCGCAGCCAGACGGCGATTCCGGCATCATGGATAAGGCTGCGGTTCACATCGGACAGGAAGGCCCCGCCGCCAGTGGACAGGATGCAGGGCGCACCGCGCAAAAGGCGGGCCAGCACCTCGGTTTCGCGTGCGCGGAAGAAGCCTTCGCCATCGCGTTCGAAGATTTCGGCAATGGAGCGGTTGGCAGCCTTGACGATTTCCTCGTCCGAATCACGGAACGGCACCGCAAGCGACCGTGCGACAGCCGTGCCCACCGCTGTCTTGCCCGCCCCCATCATCCCGACCATGACGACCGTCTTCTTCAGCCGTTGCATCACCCGCAGCCCACATCACACCTGTGTGTCCGGCGCATTTCCGCCCGCCGAAACAGTTCTTCATACCCCTCAATGGCGTGAACTCTGCGCGAAAGCCATATATAATCGCGCGGCGCGGCGTGGCTTTCGCCATCGCTTCGGGTATCACTTGGCCATGGTTTGGTGTCTGTGTGTGTTGGCAAGACGACAGGACGGCCGCGACAGGCTGCAAGGTCCGCAACGAACGGACAGGAAGAAGACGAGGCAAGGTAAATGGGGCGGATCATCAAGGCGCTGCTGGTACTGGCGATCCTGGGGTTCATCGGGCTGACGGGGTATGCCTATCTGGGCGACATGGCCCCGGATCAGGCCGAGGTTAAGGTTCCGGTGACGCTGAATGCCGATTAGGCTGCTGCGAGGGGCGAGGATTGTGGCGGTGCTGGCCGCTCTGCCCGCCATGGCGGGGGCGGAGGAGCCGCTTTCAGCGATCGACTGGCTGTCGCAATCGGTGACGACGCCCACCCCTGCCCCGGTAACGCCTGATCCGGATGCGCCGGCAGTGTCGACCGGCGTGGTGCAGGATGCGGTGGCGGTGACCGTGATCGGTGCGCCAACGGCAGATGCGCTGGGGCTGCTGACACCCAAGGTGACGGGCCTGCCTGCCGCCCTGTGGGGGCCGGGCCGCAGTGCCGAGATCGTGGCGATGATCGGGGCCGAACGGGTGGACAGCCTGCCTGCCCTGCGCGGCCTGTTGCTGACGCTTCTGCTGGCCGAGGCGGTGCCGCCTGCGGATGCAGGGCCGGGGGCGGCGCTGCTTACCGCACGCATCGACAAGCTTTTGGACATGGGGGCGCTTGATCAGGCGCGCGCGCTGCTGGATGCGGCGGGCAGCCGTGACCCGGACCTGTTCCGCCGCAGTTTCGACGTGGCGCTGTTGACGGGCGAAGAGGATCGCGGTTGCCGGATCATGGTGGAAAGCCCGGGCCTTGCCCCCACCTTTCCGGCCCGCATTTTCTGTCTGGCACGGTCGGGGGATTGGAATGCGGCGGCGCTGACGCTGCGCACGGGGCAGGTGCTGGGCTATATCACCGAGGCCGAAGAGGCGCTGCTGTCGCGGTTTCTGGACCCCGATCTGTATGAGGGCGAGCCACCCCTGCCCGCGCCCTCTCCTGTCACGCCGCTGTCGTGGCGGATGTTCGAGGCGATTGGCGAACCGCTGTCGACGGCCACGCTGCCCATCGCTTTTGCCCATGCCGAATTGCGCCCGCAGGCGGGATGGAAAAGCCAGGTCGAGGCGGCGGAGCGGTTGGCGCGGGCGGGGGCGATTTCGCCCAATGTGCTCTTGGGTCTCTATACCGAGCGCAAGGCGGCGGCCTCGGGCGGGGTGTGGGACCGGGTGAAGGCCTTTCAGCGGTTTGATGCGGCGATGCAGGCTGGGGATCGCCCTGCCATCGCGAAGATCCTGCCGGAAATCTGGGCCTTGATGACGGCGGTGGAGTTGGAGGTGGCCTTTGCCGATTTGTATGGCAAGCGGCTGGCTGCCATGCCGTTCGAGGGCGAGGCCGGGCGCATTGCGCTGGTGATGGGGCTGCTGGCCCCGGATTTCGAAAGCATCGCACCCAGCCTGAAGCCTATCAGCCCGCAGGAGCAGTTCCTGATGGGTCTGGCGCGCGGGGATGTGACGGGGATCACGGCCCCCGACAGCCTTTCGCGGGCCATCGCCCCCGCCTTTATCGCGCCCGATCCCGGCGAAGACCTGACCCGGCTGATGGAGGAAAACCGCACGGGCGAGGCGATCCTGACCGCAATTGAAAAGATCGAACGTGGCGTGCAGGGCGATCTGGACGGGGTGACGGACGGGTTGTCGCTCTTGCGCAAGGTGGGAATGGAACGGGCCGCGCGGCGGGCGGCGCTGGAATTGCTTCTGCTGGAACGGCGCGGCTGACCATGGCCCCGCGCGACGATGCCACCTGGATTTCGGCCTTTCTGGAGGCGCAGGCAGCGGAACTGGACGCAGCGCGCAACACGCAGCTGGCCTATGGGCGCGATCTGGCGGATTTCATGGGCTGGCTGGCGCGGCGGGGGCAAGCCTTTGGCAGTGCCATGCGCGAGGATGTGGAAGCCTATCTGATCGCCTGCGAGGCGGAAGGGCTATCCAAGGCCACGCGGGCGCGGCGGCTTTCGTCGATCCGGCAACTTTACCGCTTTGGTCATGGGGAAGGCTGGCGCGACGACAATCCCGCCATCCGCATCACAGGGCCGGGGGCCACGCGCCGCCTGCCTTCGTCACTGACCCATGAGGAGGTGGATCGTCTGCTGGACGCCGCGCAGACCAAGGGCCGGGTCGAGAGCGAGCGATTGCGCAATCGGGCGCTGCTGGAACTGCTTTATGCGACGGGCATGCGCGTGTCGGAACTGGTGGAACTGCCTGTGGCTGCCGTGCGGGGCGATCCGCGGATGGTTCTGGTGCGCGGCAAGGGTGGCAAGGAGCGGATGGTGCCCCTCTCCGGCCCGGCGCGGGCGGCGCTGACCGACTGGCTGGCGCAACGCGACAGTGCCGAGGAAAAGGCCCGCAAGCAGGGCCATGCCGCGAACAAGCATCTTTTCCCCGGCCCGGGCGCGGAGGGGCATCTGACGCGGCAGCATTTCTATCTGCTGATCAAGGATATCGCCGTTCTGGCGGGCGTCGATCCGGCCAAGGTGACGCCGCACACGCTGCGCCATGCCTTTGCCACCCATCTGCTGGCGGGTGGCGCAGATTTGCGGGTGATCCAGACGCTTTTGGGCCATGCCGATGTGGCCACGACCGAAATTTACACCCATGTTCTGGACGAACATCTGAAATCACTGGTGCTTGAGCATCACCCGCTGGCGAAACCGCAGCCCAAGGGTTGAGCCTGCCGCACCCTCACCGCATAGTGGCGCTGCCGCCCGTTGAGGCGGTGTTTACACCGGAATTCCGATGACTCTCGATGCTGCTTTCTGGATCACCGCCGCTTCCATCCTTGGGCTGCTTTGCCTTTCGGCTTTCTTTTCCGGGTCTGAAACGGCGCTGACGGCGTCATCCCGTGGCAAGCTGAAGGCGCAGGCGGACAAGGGATCGACAGGCGCGGTCAGCGCGATGAAGGTGACCGAGGATAGCGAGCGGATGATCGGCGCGCTGCTTCTGGGCAACAACATCGTCAACATCCTGTCGGCATCCTTGGCGACGGCCTTGCTGACACGTTTGTTCGGGGATTCGGGCGTTGCTCTGGCCACGCTGGTGATGACGGTGCTGGTCCTGATCTTTGGCGAGGTGCTGCCCAAGACCTTTGCCATCACCTATCCGGAGGCCGTGGCGACGCGTGTGGCCCCGATCATCCGGGTTTTGATCATGGTCTTTTCACCCGTTGTTTCGGTGGTGCGGGCTGTGGTGCGGGGGTTGCTGTATATGATGGGCGTGCGCGGCAATGATGCCGGGCGGATGACCGCCATGCGCGAGGAAATCGCCGGCACCATTGCCTTGGGCCATTCCGAAGGCGCCGTGGAAAAGGATGCCCGCGACCGTTTGCTGGGGGCGCTCGATCTGACGCATCGCACGGTGGATGAGATCATGCGCCACCGCCGCCAGATCGAGATGATCGATGCCGATGACCCGCCGGAAAAGATCCTGTCGCAGGCGCTGGCCTCGCCCCACACCCGCCTGCCCATCTTTCGCGATAGCGACGAGAACATTCTGGGCGTGATCCATGCCAAGGATCTGCTGCGCGAGGTGGACCGGCTGATGCGCGGGACCGAGACGGGCGGGATGGAGCAGCTTGCGGGGCTCGATATCGGAAAGGTGGCGATGAAGCCCTACTTCATCCCCGAAACCACCACGCTGGACGAGCAGATGCGCGAATTCCTGACACGGCGGACTCATTTCGCGCTGGTGGTGGATGAATATGGCGCGTTGCAGGGGTTGATCACGCTGGAGGACATCCTTGAGGAAATCGTCGGCGAGATCACCGATGAATTCGACGTGGTGGCCAAGGATGGCGGGCTGAGCCGGAACGAGGCGGGGGATTACATCATCGACGGGTCGATGACGATCCGCGACTTGAACCGGGCGAATGACTGGACCTTGCCGGATGAGGAGGCGAACACCATCGCCGGTCTGGTGATCCATGAATCGCAGACGATCCCCTCTGAGGGGCAGGCTTTCAGCTTTCACGGATTCCGCTTTGAAGTGCTGCAAAAGCGTGAGAACCGCATCACGCGGCTTCGGGTGCGGCCGCTTTAGGCGGCACCTGTTCAGCTCTGCGCAGCGGGCGGCGGCCTGCGCGTGACATTGCCGTTGCGATCAACGGACACGCCGTAATCTTCGGGGTTGGGCACCGGCGGCAGGCCCTGCGTGCGCACGGTCAGCAGATGGTAGTGCAGATCGAACAGCGCCTGATCGAAATAGGCAGGGGACAACTCGCCCGCCAAAGCGCTGTTGGCAGCGTCTGGCAAAAGCGGGACGGGCTCATCCTGATCTGGGGCGCGCTCGGTCATCATGCATCTCCGGGTGTGCCCCAAAGATGCCGCCAATCTGCCGCCATTTCCAGCGGGCATAGGGATGACACCCATCCCTGTGGATGGGTTGGCCCTACTCCTATCGGCTCTTGAACAGCGATCCGAGGATGCCGCGTACCAGCGCTTGCCCGCTGCGGCTGCCCAACTGGCGGGCAAAGCTTTTGGCAAAGGCCTCGCCCACGGAATCGCTGCGGCTGGAGCTGCTGCGGGGTTTGGCTTCGGCCTTGGCATTGCCGTCATAACGGCGGGCGCGGCTATAACCATCCGCATCGCCATCGGGCCGGTCGGCACCCTTGTCCCAGGGAGAGGCACGGTCTTGCGATTGCGCCGCTGCCCCCGCCTCGCGCGCGGCATCATCAGCGCGGGCGCGCAGCTTTTCATAGGCGCTTTCCCGGTCAACGACCTTGTCGTATTTCCCGGCGACCGGAGAGGCCACCATAAGCTGTGCCCGTACCGCCGGGTCGATGGGGCCAAGCTGGCTGGAGGGCGGGCGGATCAGGGTGCGTTCCACAATGCCGGGAATGCCTTTGTTTTCGAGAAAGGACGTGACCGCCTCACCGGTGCCGACATCGCGGATGGCTTCTTGCGTGTCAAAACGCGGGTTGGGGCGGTAGGTTTCCGCCGCCATCTTCAGATCCTTCTGATCCTTGGCGGTGAAAGCGCGCAGCGCATGCTGCACGCGGTTGCCCAACTGGCCCAGAATGTTTTCCGGCACATCAGCGGGGTTCTGGGTGATGAAGTAAACCCCCACCCCCTTGGACCGGATCAGGCGCGCCACCTGTTCCACTTTGGACACCAGTGCCTTGGGCGCATCGGCAAACAGCAGGTGCGCCTCGTCAAAGAAGAAAACCAGCTTGGGCTTGTCGGGATCACCCACCTCGGGGAGGGATTCGAAAAGCTCCGACAAGAGCCAGAGCAGGAAAGTGGCATAGAGGCGGGGGCTGTTCATCAGCTTGTCGGCGGCCAGAATGTTGATGCGCCCTGCCCCATTGGCATCGAGCAGCATCAGATCGGCCAGATCGAGGGCGGGTTCGCCAAAGAGCTTTGCGCCTCCCTCGTTCTCCAGAACCAGCAACCGGCGCTGGATCGCGCCGATGGAAGCGGTGGCGACAAGGCCATAACGGGTGGAGATGGTATCCGAGTTTTCGCCGATAAAGACGAGCAGCGCCTGCAGATCCTTCATATCAAGAAGCGGCAGGCCTTCCTCATCGGCCAGACGGAAAGCGACGTTCAGCACGCCTTCCTGTGCTTCGGTCAATTCCAGCAGGCGCGAAAGGAGCAGCGGCCCCATCTCGGCCACAGTGGCGCGCACGGGGTGGCCCTGTTCGCCGAACATATCCCAGAACACCACCGGGAAGGACCGATACTGCAGGTCCAGCCCGATCTTGGCCGAGCGTTCGGTAAAGGGCGTGTGCAGCTTGTGCGTGGCAGTGCCGGGCGCCGCCAGCCCCGAAAGATCGCCCTTCACATCGGCCATGAAGACAGGCACCCCGGCGGCAGAGAAGCCTTCGGCCAGAATCTGCAGCGTGACGGTCTTGCCGGTGCCGGTGGCCCCGGCGATCAGGCCGTGCCGGTTGCCGTATTTCAAGAGCAGGGTCTGTGGCAGGCCATACCCCTCACCGCCGCCACCCACGAAAATGCTTGCCTGATCCGTCATTCCTTGCCCCTGCGCTGCCATTCGAACGGGGCGCAGCTCATCATCCCTGCACCGGTCCGGGCGCAAAGATACAGGCTTTGCCCCAACGCGCCAGTGTAGGATTGTGCCCAACCGCAGGAGGGAGCACGCGCCGCTGCGGCCATGCAACGGATCGTCTGATGGATCGTTCGGCAGTGTGTGCGGGGGCGGCTGCGGCGGGCCGGTGTTTTTGACCAAAAGGACAGGTTTATTCAATCTTTTCAGCCCTGCACTGGGCCAGATTCCCGGTTGACGGACCAGAGATTAGCGCATAGCGTCCGTTTCCATGAAGTCGGCCAGTCCGACAGGGAGCAATAATACGACGCGAAAAGGGCCGGTTGACCGGCCCTTTTTCTTTTGGAATCGCGCCATGCGGGCCGGACGGCCACCGCCCGCGCATCACCAATTTGGCACCTGACACTGCCTGCGCCGCATGGTAAGCGGCTGCGAAACCAATCAAGGACGCAGCTTATGTCACTCCTTTCCTTTTATCGTCCGCTGGCTGTTGCTCTGGCTGTCGGGCTTGTCTCTGCTTCCGGATTTGCGGCGCTTGCACAGGAGGCAACGGAAGCCCCGGCGGAAACCGCCGCGCCTGAAAGCAGTGTTGCCGGTGATGACCTGTCTATGGGCCAGGCCCCGGCCGATGGCCCCGGGTCGACCTATGTGAAAGAGACCTTCGAGGCATGGGAACTGCGCTGCGTGCGCGTGGCCGAAGGGGCCGAACCCTGCCAGCTGTACCAGCTTCTGAAGGATGCCGAGGGCAATTCGGTGGCCGAGATCGGGATGTTCTCGCTGCCCGAAGGGGGCGAGGCTGCCGCCGGGGCCACGATCATCGTGCCGCTGGAAACCCTGCTGCCCGCCGGTCTGCGGCTGGCCGTGGATGCGACCGAGCCGAAGATCTATCCCTTCACCTTCTGCTCGCAGATGGGCTGCGTGGCGCGCGTTGGCTTTACGGCGGCTGAAGTCGCGGGCTTCAAGGCCGGTGCAAAGGCCACGATGACGATCGTTCCCGCCGTCGCCCCCGACAAGACGGTGGCGCTGGACATGTCGCTGAAGGGCTTCACCGCTGGCTATGACGCCGTGAACGCCGCCCGCGTGGCCGCCGAAGCGGCAGCACCGGCCGAAGGCGCCGCGCAGGACTGAGCGCGGTCCAGATCGAAAACCGGGGGCCGTGCCGCAGGGCGCGGCCCTTTTCGTTAGGCGCGGCGCAAAGCGAGAACGGCGTTCAGCCCGCCAAAGGCGAATGCGTTGGACAGGGCGACCTCCACATCGGCCTGCCGCGCCACATTCGGCACCACATCCAGCGCGCAATCGGGATCAGCCTCTTCAAAGCCGATAGTGGGGGCGATGACGCCGTCGCGCAGTGCCATCAGGCAGGCCAGCAGTTCCACCGCGCCCGTGCCGCCAATCAAATGGCCATGCATGGCCTTGGTCGAGCTGACCGGCGGGATCCGGGGGCCGAACACCTGCAGGATGGCGGCGGTTTCGGTCCGGTCATTCGCCGCTGTTCCGGTGCCGTGAGCGTTGATGTAATCCACCGCGCCGGGGGCCAGCCCGGCATCGGCCAGTGCCCCGGTCATGGCCCGCGCGGCCCCGTCCACAGAGGGCGCGACGAGATCGGTGGCATCCGATGTCATGGCGAACCCAACGACTTCGGCCAGAATTTCCGCCCCACGCGCAAGCGCCGCGTCGCGATCCTCGAACACGAAGACCGCAGCGCCTTCGCCCTGCACCATGCCGTCGCGGGTGCGGCTGAAGGGGCGGCAGGCGCGGGAGGACATGACGCGCAGCCCTTCCCAGGCCTTGATGCCGCCAAAGCACAGCATCGCCTCGGACCCGCCGGTAAGCACGGCGCGCAGCGCGCCCGCGCGGATCATCTGAAAGGCAAGGCCCATGGCGTGGTTGGAACTGGCGCAGGCGGTCGAGACAGTGAAGACCGGGCCTCGGATGCCATGTGCCATCGACACATGGCTGGCCCCGGCATTTCCCATCAGGCGCGGCACCGTCAACGGATGGACGCGGGATTTCCCTTCGGCATAGACCGCGCGGTAGCTGTCATCCGAGGTCTGCAATCCCCCGCCCGCCGTGCCGAGGATAACGCCACAATCGGCCCCCTCGCCCACCACCAGCCCGGATTGCATCATGGCCTGCCCGGCGGCGACCAGTGCGAACTGGGCGAAGCGGTCGGCTGCGGTGATTGTCGCCCTATCCAGATGCGCCGCCGCATCCCAGCCCGTCACCTGCCCGCCGATGCGGACCGACAATCTGTCGAGATCGGCAATATCCAGCGGGCCTATGCCGCAGCGCCCGGCCCGCATCGCGGCCCATGTGCCCGGCACGTCATGCGCAAGGGCATTGACCGTGCCTGCCCCAGTGATGACAACGCGCCTCATGCGGCCCTTTGCGCCACCAATCCCTGCACCGCATCGACAATCGCCGCAACGCTGGTCATATCAAAGCCCGACTGCGCCGGATCGTTGGCGTTGAACGGGATGGAGATATCGAACGCCTCTTCGATGGCGAAGATCGCCTCGACCAGACCGAGCGAGTCGATCCCAAGGCTTTCGATCGTGCTGTCGAGGGTTACGTCCGACACCTCTAGCACGGCCTGTTCGGCGATGATGGCAATCACCCTTTGCTGCAAATCCATGACGGTCCCGCCGTTCCTTGTGTCACCTTGCAACGATCTAGTCGCTCTCAGATGACTTTGGAATGACACTGCGTTCGATTTCCGCCACGCGGGCGGCCAGACGGGGCAGACGGCGCAGGGCTTTCTGGATTTCGACATGGGTTTCCATCTTCACCGCTGGATAGCCCAAGAGCACCCGGCCCGCAGGGGCGTTGGTGAAAATCTTGGTGGCACCCCCGGCGATGACGTCATCGCCCACGAAGATGTTGTCATTCACCCCGCATTGGCCGGCCATCACGACACGGTCACCGATGCGCGCCGAACCGGCGATGCCGACCTGCCCGCAGAGCAGACAATCGCGCCCGATCTGCACGTTATGGCCGATATGGACGAGGTTATCGAGCTTTGTGCCCGATCCGATGGTGGTGTCGCGGATCGTGCCACGGTCGATGCAGACATTCGCGCCGATCTCGACATCATCGCCCAGCGTGACGGCGCCGAGGGAGTGGATGCGCGTCCAGCTTTGATCCTTGATCCCTTCGCGGGTGCCGAGGGTTTCGCGGATTTCTTCCACCCCCGATTTTTCGGGTGTCACAAAGGAAAATCCGTCCGCCCCGATCACCGCGCCGGGCTGGCAGATGAAGCGGTGACCTATGGTGACCCTCGCACCGATGCG
>PNND01000444.1 GCA_013824045.1 Rhodobacter sp.
AAAGGCGTAGTGGCCCTTGCGGTTCTTGTTGATCTTGTAGGCCATCGTCTTGACGCCCCAGTATTCGAATTCAACGACCTTGCCGCCGTTGTCCGCGAGGACCGTGGAGAAATGTTCGATGAGACCTTCGGCTTGCGTGTTGGAAAGATCCTGACGCGCAATGAAGACATGCTCGTAAAGAGCCATGTTCACTCCAGTTCTTGCAAGGTGCATTTCATAGGACGGGCAATTCCCCTTTCCGCTGCCCGACCACGAGAGGCTGCACCGGTTCACGTGAGTGCGGAAAGGTTGGGGCCTTATATAGAAAGCGGGCAGGAGTGCAAGGCTTTGCGCAGGGCAGGCGCGTGGCGATTTCTGATGCAGAAATCGCGGAAAATTCTGACGCAGAATTTTGTCGTGGCGCGGGTCGAGTCCGAAATCTGCGTCAGATTTCGGTGCGTTTTCTGCGTCAGAAAACGCCCTATCGCGCCGAGGCGGGCAGGCCGAAGAGGCGGTCGAAGGCCCATGTGAAGAGGTAGGTATAGATCAGGAAGGCGACAATCAGCACGGCCTCATAGGCCAGGGCGGTGAGGAGATCGACCGAGAACCACCAGGCGGTCAGCGGCAGGAGGGCGAGCACGAGGCCTGCCTCGAACAGCAGGGCATGGGCGGCGCGGCGACGGAGGCTGCGGCCACGGATGGGTTGGCGCGCCTCCCACGCTTCGAACATCGCGTTGAAGGCGAGGTTCCAGAGCATGGCGACAGTGGAGGCGAGGACGGCGAAGGCCAACGAACTGCCCGCTGTGGTTTCGGCCATCAGGAGGAGAAGGGCAGAGGATAGCAGGATGCCGCCCGCCTCAAAACTGGTGGCGTAAAGGACGCGGCGCAGGGTGGGCCTTTGGTGCAGTTTCATGTGGTGGGGATGCCATGGCGAGGACAGGCAGGCAAGGTGGCGGCGATTGCGCGGTGCAGGCGCATTGGGTAAGGCGGGGAAGGAGTGGGGCCTTGCCCCGGTGACAGCAGGAGGGGCGGGCCATGAGCCGAGCATTCGTATTTCCGGGACAAGGGGCGCAGACCATCGGGATGGGGCGGGCGCTGGCCGAGGCCTATCCCGCCGCAAAAGCGGTGTTCGATGAGGTGGATGAGGCGCTGGGGGAGAAGCTGTCGGCGCTGATCTGGGAAGGCGACATCGCGGAGTTGACGCTGACGCAGAATGCGCAGCCCGCGCTGATGGCCACCTCCATCGCCGCACTGCGGGCGCTGGAGGCGGAGGGCATCACCATCGCCAAGGATGTGGCCTTTGTGGCCGGGCATTCGCTGGGGGAGTATTCGGCGCTCTGTGCCGCCGGGGCGCTGGGTCTTTCGGATACGGCGCGGCTGTTGCGCATCCGGGGCAAGGCCATGCAGGAGGCGACGCCGGTGGGCCTTGGCGCGATGGCGGCGCTGCTGGGGCTGGATTACGACACGGCAAGTGCCGTGGCGGCAGAGGCGGCGCAGGGTGAGGTGTGTCAGGCCGCCAATGACAACGACCCCGCGCAGGTGGTGGTATCGGGCCACAAGGGCGCGGTGGAGCGGGCGCTGGAGATTGCCAAGGCCAAGGGGGCCAAGCGGGCGATCCTGCTGCCGGTGAGCGCGCCGTTTCATTGCGCACTGATGCAGCCCGCCGCCCATGTGATGGCCGAGGCGCTGGCCGCCGTGGTGGTGGACAAGCCGGTGGTGCCGGTGGTGGTGAATGTGCGGGCCGAGGCGGTGACGGAACCGGATCGCATCCGCGACCTCTTGGTGGCGCAGGTGACGGGTGCCGTACGCTGGCGCGAGTCGGTGTTGTGGATGGCGGGGGCTGGTGTGACCGAGTTCTGGGAGATCGGGGCGGGCAAGGCGCTTTCGGGCATGATCAAGCGGATCGTGCCTGGCGATGTGGTGACCCGCGCGGTGGGCACGCCGGAGGATGTGATTGCCGCCAAAGGGTGACCTTGCGATGCGCGACGAGGTGTTGCGCCTGTGAAACGGGGCCTATGCGGCCCCGCGTCGCCGCAAGCGGCGCCTTCCCCGCAGGATATTTGAACAGAGAAGAATAGGCATGGCCGAGGATCAGATCGAAGTGCCGGGCTGGGGGCTGTTGCCGTGTTGCCGGTTCGGGTCGACTGTGGAGATCGAGGAGCGGCTGGCGGCGCTGGTGATTGCGGGGCGCAAGCGGGCGACCGTCTGGGATGGGCGGGAGGAAAACCCCACGGTGCCGGGGATGCGGTGGGCGGTCATGGCAGGGGCGCGGCCTGTGGCGGTGATTGAGACGTTGGCCGTGGGGCGGCGGCGCTTTGCCGAGATCGACGATGCCTTTGCCACGCTGGAGGGCGAAGGCGACGGCAGCCTGCGCTTCTGGCGGCGGACGCATCAGGATTACTTTGAAAAGTCGGGTGATTTTGACCCGGACATGTGGCTGTGGTGGGAGGAGTTCCGGCTGGTCGCCGTGATCGACGGCGATCTTGCTGCCGCCGCGCCCGACCATGTGGCGGCAGAAGAGGCCGAGGCGCGGCAGATGCTCACGGCGCGGGGCTAGACGCGGCGACTGTGCAGGTCGGTCACGGCTGCAGGTTTTGAGTTTGTGGCGAGAAGGCCTGTGATGCGGCTGCGAAGGAGTGCGGCGTCGAAATCGGGTTCCACCTCGATGAAGGGAATCCCGGCGCGGCGGATCGCCTCGCGTTTCACCGCATCACGCATGAAGGCGGTGCCCTGATGGTGGCCGCCGCCCTGATATTCGACCACGACGGCGAGGCGACCGGCGCGGTCGATGATCGCGAAATCGAGCCGTTTGGAATTGATCGAGGCGAAGGCGGCGCTGCGGTCATCTTCCGTCGCGGTGCCTGACTTCGGCCGGATCAACTCGCCCAGACTGGTTTGGGCCATGACGCGATGCCCGGATTGCACGTCGCGGGCGGTGGATTCGAGAAGCGGGAGAAGCCGGGCCTCTTGCCGGTTGAGCAGAGGCGTGCATTCGAACTCGACCCGCGCGATGGCATGAAGCTGCTGGGCGGGATCGTGAAGATCGGACGCCGCCGGAGGTGGTGGCGGCTGCACCAGTCGTGGGCGCGAAACGGCGGACCCATTCCATGCGG
This sequence comes from Rhodobacter sp., assembly GCA_013824045.1. Lineage (GTDB taxonomy): Bacteria > Pseudomonadota > Alphaproteobacteria > Rhodobacterales > Rhodobacteraceae > Paragemmobacter. Next base: position 3,093 of record PNND01000444.1, read on the forward strand.
TGTAGGGTTTGCTGCGCCGCGCGCGGCGGTGATGGCGGGGCCGCAGGCGCAGATAAAGCAGCGACCCGAAAAACAGTGCGACCAATGCCGCGAGGAAGATGTCCTTAAATTCGTCGGTAAACATGGCTTTTGCCCTTTGGCATCAACCCCCATTCTCAATCTGTGGGAGAAGGCGCGGTCGCGCAATGGCTGGTATGGGATTATTGATGCTGCTAGGGAAACCATCAGTTTCTGAAGCAAGGGGAGCGGACGGATGTTCGATCTGACGGGGAAGGCGGCGCTGATCACCGGGGCGTCTGGCGGCATAGGCGCCGAGATCGCGCGCGCTCTGCATGGGGCGGGGGCCACGGTCGGCCTATCGGGCACACGGGTGGAACCGCTGGAGGCGCTGGCGGCGGAGCTGGGCGGGCGGGCGCATGTGCTGCCCTGCAACCTGTCAGTCCCCGAAGAGGTGGAGGGGCTGGTCAAGCGTGCCGCAGAGGCGATGGGATCGGTCGATATCCTGGTGAACAACGCCGGCATCACGCGGGACGGGCTGGTCATGCGGATGAGCGATGACGACTGGGCCAGCGTTCTGGACGTGAACCTGACCGCGACCTTCCGGCTGTGCCGGGCGGCCATCCGGGGGATGATGAAGGCCCGTTGGGGGCGGATCGTGAATATCGGGTCCGTTGTGGGGACCACCGGCAATGGCGGGCAGGTGAACTATTCCGCCGCCAAGGCCGGGCTTCTGGGCCTGTCGAAATCGCTGGCGGCGGAAGTGGCGAGCCGGGGGATTACGGTCAATGTCGTCTCGCCCGGGTTCATCGCTACGGCCATGACCGACAAGCTGAACGAGGAACAGAAGTCGCGCATCCTGACAGCGGTTCCGGCGGGGCGGATGGGGGAACCCGCCGAAATCGCGGCGGCCGTGGTCTATCTTTCCGCGCCGGAAGCGGCTTATGTGACGGGGGCCACCTTGCATGTGAATGGCGGGATGGACATGGTCTGAATTGTTGCTGCGACCTTTGGTCATGGAAAGCGTTTGCCTTGCGGGAACGCCCTTGCTATAGGCGCGGCGACCGGGCCGGGATGAAACCCGGCCTTCCCGTATCACGACGCGGGGAATACGCCTTTCGGGGCAGGGACAACGAACGGGACGCGATCCCGCAACGGAAAGAGGAATGACATGAGCGACATCGCTGCACGCGTGAAGAAGATCGTCGTCGAGCATCTGGGCGTCGAGGAAGACAAGGTGACCGAGAATGCCTCGTTCATCGACGATCTGGGCGCGGATTCGCTCGATACGGTCGAACTGGTCATGGCGTTCGAGGAAGAGTTCGGGATCGAGATCCCCGATGACGCCGCCGAAACGATCCAGACCTTCGGCGACGCGGTGAAGTTCATCTCGGAAGCCGCCTGATCCTTTTCGGCTCAAGGCTGTTGTGACACGGGCGCCCCTTTGCGGGCGCCCGTTTCCATTTGTGCGCTCGCCACGAGGCATGTCGCGAAAGGGCGGGCAGAATCAAGCGGATGCGGGCGAGACTGCAGACCTGAATCGGGAATGGGAGGGCGGGATGGCGAGTCTGGGGGCAATGTTCGGCGCAGGGCAGGTGGATACGTTCATGGGTCTGCCAGCCTGCCGGGATTTGGCTGCCGTTGAGGCGCAGATCGTGATCCTAGGGGCGGCGGGGTGCACGCCTTACCCTTCGGTCGGGTTCTACTGCGCCGGGGGGCCTGCGGCGATCCGGGCGGCGGGAGCGGCCTATGCGGCGAACCTTGGCCACATGAATTTCGATCTGGGCGGGCCGATCCTACCCGAGGGCGTGGTGGCGGTGGATGCGGGCGACATTGCCGTGTCGGAAGACGATGCCTCTGGCAACCGGGCGCGGTTGCGCGCAGCGGTGGGCCAGGTGCTGGCGGCGGGGGCGGTGCCGGTGCTGATCGGCGGCGATGATTCCCTGCCCATCCCGATGCTGCAAGCGTTCGGCGATACGGGGCGGCGGGTGACGATCCTGCAGATCGACGCGCATATCGACTGGCGCGATGAGGTTCAGGGGGAGCGCTGGGGCCTGTCCTCTACCATGCGGCGGGCGAGCGAGATGGCGCATGTGGAGCGGATTGTTCAAGTAGGTCAACGCGGTATCGGATCGGCGCGGATGGCGGACGTGACAGACGCGCAGGACTGGGGAGTTGAGTTCGTGCCGGCGGGGGAGGTTGCGCGGGCGGGTGTCTGGCGCGCGGTGGACTTGATCCCGGAGGGGGCGGATGTGGTGATCTGTCTGGATGTCGACGCGCTGGACCCTGCGATCATGCCTGCGGCCATTGGCCGGACAGCGGGGGGATTGAGCTATTGGCAGGTGATGGAGTTGATCGGCGCGGTGGCCGAGAAGGGGCGGATCGTGGCCTTCGACATGGTCGAATTCATGCCCGAGCGTGACATTGACGGGTTGGGGGCGATGGTGGCGGCACAGGTGTTGGCAGGCGCTGTGGGGATCATCGCGCGGCAAGCGCAAGGGGTTGCGGACGCAGGGTAAATTTCCGTCCGGCCGGGGTTTTGGGCGTGCAGCGGGCGGTGCAGCGCGGGGGTGCAGACGGCTGTGCATACGCGCGGTGGGGTCATCAGGCGTTAAGGTTAACGCTTTTTGAGCACGGTGCCGGAAAGAGGCCCCCGATTCAGGGGATGGTGAACAGAGTGGGGCTGCGAGAAGGATCGATCTTGCCAAAGGACCAAACCCACCCGAGGATGTGACCCTTCAAGGGGAAGTGATCCTGCCCGAAGGAATGACCTCGCAAGTGGACATGAGCCTGACGGATGACATGACCTTACCCAAGGATGCCACCCGCCCGAACACTGTCACCTTCCCGAAGGCCATAACTCCGCCATACCCTGCGACGGTCACGCAGGCCGTGACGCCAGCCCTGCACCGGGGCCATGTGTTCATCAAACGTTAAGGTTAACGCGCCCTGAAGGGGGTAGGGAAAAGCGAGGCACCTTTCACAAAAGTCCGCGGTGCAGCGCGGGGTGTGCACGATCTCTGACGCCAGAGGGAAGAGGCGATCCGGATGGACCAAGTGGCGGCATTGGCCCTCTCTTTGCCCATTCTTCTCTGTTAAAATATCCTCGGGGGTGAATTGCCACGCGCTTTGCGCGGGGCAAGAGGGGGCAGACGGCCCCCTTCTTCTTTTGGACTGTCGGCCCTTCTGGATTGGTGCGCAATCCGCCGCATTTGCCGGGGAGGGCGGGCCTGCGGTTGCGTGGGGCAATGGGCGCGTGTATCACCGCGCGAAGGGTTTCAACTGGGCGGGAGAGCGCAATGCGTCGGGTCGTTGTCACGGGTCTGGGGATGGTCACACCGCTGGCGTGCGGGGTGGAGGAAACCTGGAGCCGGTTGCTGGCAGGGCAATCCGGGGCGGGGCCGATCACGCGGTTCGACGCATCGAATGTGGTCACGCAATATGCTTGTGAAATCCCGATGGGGGATGGCAGCGACGGGACCTTCAACCCCGATGACTGGATGGAACCCAAGGACCGCCGCAAGGTGGATGATTTCATCCTTTATGGCATGGCGGCGGCGGTGCAGGCGGTGCGTGATGCCGGCTGGGAACCCGAGGATGAAGAAAGCCGGTTGCGCACAGGCGTGATGATCGGGTCGGGCATCGGGGGGCTGACCTCGATTGCCGAAACCGCCGTGCTGATCAAGGAAAAGGGCCCCAAACGGGTATCGCCCTTCTTCATTCCCGGCGCGCTGATCAACCTGATTTCAGGGCAGGTTTCCATCCGCTTCGGCTTCAAGGGGCCGAACCATGCGGTGGTAACGGCCTGTTCGACCGGCGCGCATGCCATCGGCGATGCGGCGCGGTTGATCCAGTGGGGCGATGCGGATGTGATGATCGCGGGCGGGGCGGAAAGCCCCATCAGCGAAATCGGGATTGCCGGGTTCAACGCCTGCAAGGCGCTGTCGACCAAGCGCGCGGATGATCCGGCCAAGGCCAGCCGCCCCTATGATGCCGATCGCGACGGGTTCGTGATGGGCGAGGGCGCGGGCGTGGTGGTGCTGGAGGAGTACGAACACGCCAAGGCGCGGGGGGCCAAGATCTATGCCGAGGTGTTGGGCTATGGCCTTTCGGGCGATGCCTATCACATCACAGCCCCAAGCGAGGATGGCGATGGCGGCTATCGCAGCATGGCGGCGGCGCTCAAGCGGGCCGGGATCACGCCTGCTGATGTGGATTACATCAATGCCCATGGCACCAGCACCATGGCCGACACGATCGAACTGGGCGCGGTGGAGCGGTTGATGGGCGACGCGGCGGCCAAGGCCACGATGTCATCGACGAAATCCTCGATCGGGCATCTTCTGGGGGCTGCGGGCGCGGTGGAGGCGATCTTCTGTGTCTTGGCGATCCGGGATCAGGTGGCACCGCCGACCATCAACCTCGACAATCCTGCCGTTGCGCCGAAGCTCGATTTGGCCCCCAACAAGGCCGTGAAGCGCAAGATCGACGTGGCGCTGTCAAACTCGTTCGGGTTTGGTGGGACGAATGCGAGTTTGGTGCTGGGGCGGGTCGCAGGCTGATGTGGCGGGCGATTGCATCGAATGCGCTGACGTTGTTTGTCGTAGCCCTTGTGGCGGCGGCGGGTCTGCTGGCCTGGGGGCGGGAGGAATATGCCGGTCCGGGGCCGTTGGAGCAGTCGATCTGTTTCCGGGTGGAGCGGGGGGCATCGCTTTCGGCCGTGAGCCGGGCGCTTGAGGAACAGGGCGCGGTCAGTGATGCGCGCATCTTTCGCATCGGGGCGGATTATTCGGGCAAGGCGGATGGGCTTAAGTTCGGCTCCTATCTGGTGACGCCCGGCCAATCTATGGCGCAGATTCTGGACAGCCTGACGGCGGGGGGGCAATCCACCTGTGGGCGCGAGGTGAATTTCCGCATTTCGGTGGCCCGTGCCGAGGTGGTGCTGCGTGAGTTGGACCCGGCGACGAACCGGTATGTCGAGGTGGTGGCCTTTGATCCAGCCGTGACGGCGGCCCCGGCGGAGTATCTGGATGTGGCCGAGGCGGATGACATCCGCTGGCGCATCACGCTGGCCGAGGGGGTGACCAGCTGGCAGGTGGTGGATGCGCTGAAGCGGGCGGAGTTCATGACCGGCGAGATCGCCGAGGTGCCGCCCGAGGGGACGCTGGCCCCCGACAGCTATGAGGTGGCGCGGGGTGCGGATCGGGCGGAGCTGCTGGCCGAGATGACCGAGCGGCAGACGGCCACGCTTGCCGAATTGTGGGCGGCGCGGGCCGAGGGCTTGCCCTATGAGACGCCGGAGGAGGCGTTGATCATGGCCTCTATCGTGGAGAAGGAAACCGGGATCGCCGAGGAGCGCAAGCAGGTGGCGAGCGTCTTCGTGAACCGGATGCGGTTGGGGATGCGGCTGCAGACCGACCCCACGGTGATTTACGGCGTGACACGGGGCGAGGGTGTGTTGGGGCGCGGGCTGCGGCAGAGCGAATTGCGCCGCGAGACGCCATGGAACACCTATGTCATCGACGGGCTGCCGCCGACGCCGATTGCCAATCCGGGGCGTTTGTCCATCGAGGCGGCGCTGAACCCCGATACCACGGATTTCCTGTATTTCGTGGCCGATGGAACCGGGGGCCATGCCTTTGGCCGCACGCTGGAGGAGCATAACGAAAACGTCGCACGCTGGCGGGCCATTGAGGCGGAGCGGGGCGAGGAGGCGGCGACGGGCGTGCAGGACTGATGAAGAAGCGGTTAAGGCTGCGTTCGGTAAGGCATTGATCCGGAACAGAAAAACGCTTGACTTGGGCGGGCGGTCTGGTCTATAGATTGTTGCATGATGAGACAGGTGGGCAAGCGGCACGGGGAAACCCGGGGCCGCTTTTCCTTTTCCGCCGGAGGGCCGGCAGAGGGCGAAGTGGCAGATGCAACATGCAAGCGGGGGCGGCGCGCCCCTGACGGAGCCACAGCTTCTGACCCATGCGTTACGGGTCTTTGACGCGGCGGCGGCAGATGTGGCGGCGGCGCTGGTGGCCCTGCGCGACAGCGGGGCGGATGGATCGGCGCGGACGCTGCAGGCGGTGCGCGATCTTCAGGCGGCGCTGGCCGTCTTGATGGATGAGAGGGTGAAAATTGACAGGCTTCGCAACCAAGTTGCCGGTGTCGTCGGGGGGCGAACGCTCGACCTTGACGCTGCGCGCGATGAGATCGGGCGCCGTCTGGCTCGCCTCCGCGACGCCGGAGGTGGTGACTGATTTTCTGCACGGGCTGAGCGACGGGGCCTTTCTGGCGCTGCCGTGGTTGTTCGAGTTCTGGGCGCTGCCGCATCAGATTGCTCCCGATGGGGCGTGGCGGACGTGGGTGATCATGGGCGGGCGCGGGGCGGGAAAGACGCGGGCCGGGGCGGAATGGGTGCGGGGGCTGGTCGAGGGGGCGGGGCCCATGGATGCGGGCCGGGCGCGGCGGGTGGCGCTGGTGGGTGAGACGGTGGATCAGGTGCGCGAGGTGATGGTATTCGGCGAGAGCGGCATCATGGCTTGTGCGCCCCCCGATCGGCGCCCGGTCTGGGAGGGGGGGCGCAAGCGGCTGGTCTGGCCGAATGGGGCGGTGGCGCAGGTGATATCGGCGCATGATCCCGAAAGCCTGCGGGGGCCGCAGTTTGACGCGGCTTGGGCGGATGAGCTGGCGAAATGGCCCAAGGCGCAAGAGACTTGGGATATGCTGCAGTTCGCATTGCGGCTGGGCGATAGCCCACAGGCGGTGGTGACGACGACGCCGCGCAATGTGGCGGTGCTGAAGGCGATCCTGAAGAACCCCTCCACCGTGGTGACCCACGCTCCGACCGAGGCCAACAAGGCCAATCTGGCGGCGTCTTTCCTGCACGAGATGGAGGCGCGCTATGGCGGCACCCGGCGCGGGATGGAAGAGTTGGAGGGGCTGCTGGTCGAGGATGCGGAAGGGGCGCTGTGGTCGCGCCAGATGATCGAGGCGGCGCAGGGCGGGCAGGCGCAGGGCCTGACGCGGGTGGTGGTGGCGGTGGACCCGCCCGCCAGCGCGGGCGAAGGCGCGGATGAATGCGGGATCGTGGTGGTGGGGGCCTGCCTTGAGGGGCCGCCACAGGAATGGCGCGCGGTGGTGATCGAGGATGCCAGCGTGCAGGGCAAAGGGGCCGCGGATTGGGCCACTGTGGCGGTGGAGGCGTTCCGCCGCCATGGCGCCGACCGGATGGTGGCCGAGGTGAACATGGGCGGCGATCTGGTGGCCGCCGTGATCCGGCAGCAGGACCCGTTCCTGCCCTTGCGGATGGTGCGGGCGAGCAAAGGGAAATCAGTGCGGGCCGAGCCCATCGCGGCGCTTTATGAGCAGGGGCGGGTGGGGCATCTGGGCGGATTGGGCCGGCTGGAGGCGCAGATGGTGCAGATGACGCGGGGCGGGTTTGTCGGGCGGGGATCGCCGGACCGGGTGGATGCGCTGGTCTGGGCGCTGACCGATCTGATGCTGGACAGTGCGGCAAGCTGGCGGCGGCCGCAGGTGCGGACGCTGTAACTTTCTTCGAATTGGGACTGGGTTCCCGGTGGCCTGCGGCCAGCCGGTGGGGGAGGCATGGGCGATGGTGTTGAAGTTCTTGCGCAAAGCGCCCGAGGTTGTGCCAGAGGTCAAGGCCAGCGCGACGGGGCGGGTGGTGGCTTGGGGGACATCGGGCCGCGTGGCATGGTCTCCGCGCGATGTGGGCAGCCTGTCGCGGACCGGGTTCATGGGCAACCCGGTGGGGTTTCGTGCGGTGCGGCTGATTGCCGAGGCGGCGGCGGCGCTGCCCATTGTCGTGCAGGATGCCGCGCGCCGCTATGAGGTGCATCCGTTGGCCGCGCTTCTGGCGCGACCCAATGGATGCCAGGGCCGGGCGGAACTGCTGGAGGCGGTCTATGGGCAGCTCCTGCTAAGCGGGAATGCCTATCTGGAAGCGGTGCCCGGAGAGGGGGCCTTGCCCGGCGAAGTGCATGTGCTGCGATCCGACCGGATGGCGGTGGTGCCGGGGGTGGATGGGTGGCCTGTGGCCTTTGACTATACCGTGGGCGGGCGGACGCATCGGTTCGACATGACGGGCGGCTTGGCGCCGATCTGCCATATCCGTAGTTTCCATCCGCAGGATGACCATTACGGGTTTTCGCCCCTGCAGGCGGCGGCGGTGGCGATTGATGTGCATAATTCGGCGAGTGCCTGGTCAAAGGCGCTGCTCGACAATGCGGCGCGGCCTTCGGGGGCGATTGTCTATAAGGGCGCGGATGGGCAATCCATGCTGACGGCCGAGCAATATGACCGGCTGGTGGGCGAGATGGAGAGCCACCATCAGGGCGCGCGCAATGCGGGGCGGCCGATGCTGCTGGAAGGCGGGCTGGACTGGAAGCCGATGGGGTTTTCGCCCAGCGACATGGAGTTTCAGAAGACCAAGGAGGCGGCGGCGCGCGAGATTGCCACGGCCTTTGGTGTGCCGCCGATGTTGCTGGGGGTACCCGGCGACGCGACCTATGCCAATTACGCCGAGGCGAACCGGGCCTTCTATCGCCTGACCGTGCTGCCGCTGGCGGCGCGGGTGCTGGCGGCGCTGTCGCATTGGCTGGCCGGGTATACTGGCGAGGCGGTGGAGATGCGGCCCGATCTGGACCTGATCCCCGCCTTGGCGGTGGAGCGGGATGCGGCCTGGTCGCGGGTGGCGGCGGCGGATTTTCTGACGGCTGCGGAGAAGCGCCGCGCGCTGGGGCTGCCGCCGCTGGCGGAGGTGGAATGACCGCGCGCGTGGGGGGCGGATCGCGGTTCCTGTTCGACAGTTTCGATGCGGCGACGGCGCGGATCGAGGCGAATGAGCGGGTGGCCGAGGAACGCTGGGCGGCGCTGGATTACCGGTTGGCGCATATCGAGGGGTCCCTGGAGCGGCTGGAGCGGCGAATCTGGGTGATGGTGTTCGGGGTGGCGGGGTTCCTGCTGGCGCAGGGGGCCGAGGCGGTGGTGCGGGCTGCTTTAGCAGGGTGAGGCAAGCGATGGAACTGGAACGGAAATTTACCCGAAGCGCTGCGGGTCTTGCGGTCGCGGGCGCGCAGATCGAGGGCTATGCATCGGTCTTTGGTGTGGCCGATCAGGGCGGCGATGTGGTGCTGCGCGGGGCCTATGCGACGAGCCTGAAGCGGCTGGCGGCGGGGGGGCGGCGGGTCAAGATGCTGTGGCAGCATGATCCGGGCCAGCCCATCGGGGTATGGGATGAGGTGCGCGAGGATGTGCATGGGCTGTGGGTGAAGGGCCATCTACTGACCGATCTGGCGCAGGGGCGCGAGGCGGCGGCGCTGCTGGCGGCGGGGGCGATTGACGGATTGTCCATCGGTTACAGAACCTTGCGGGCAGAACGTGATGCGAAGGGGCGGCGGCAGCTGGCAGAGGTGGATCTGTGGGAGGTCTCGCTGGTGACATTTCCCATGCTGGCCGAGGCGCGGGTGGCGGCGAAGGCGGCGGATGGGGTTCTGGGTGAGTTGGCGCGCGCGTTGCGCACAGCGCGGGACGGGTTGGCGGCGCGGTGATCGCGCGGGTTTGAGGAAGGATCAGGACATGCAGGCAAAGGCACAGGCCGCCGGGGATGACACCCCGCGCGGGATGGAGGCGGTTTTGGACGTGAAGGCGGCATTGGCAGATTTCGTGAGCGAAGTCAGTGCGTTTCAGGGGGAAGTGAAGGCTTTGGTGAAACAACAGGATGAGCGTGTGACGATGCTGGATCGGAAAATGACAGGCTATGGCCGCCCGCCGCTTTCGGCGGCCGCAGAGGTGGGGGTGCCGCATCGCAAGGCGTTCAACGCCTATCTGCGGACGGGCGATGATGATGCGCTGCGTGGGCTGGCGCTGGAGGGCAAGGCGCTGAACTCTGCGGTGGCAGCGGATGGCGGCTATTTGGTCGATCCGCAGACGGCGGATGCGATCCGGTCGATGCTGGTGTCGACATCGTCGATCCGGGCGATTGCGCAGGTGGTGCAGGTGGAGGCGGCGTCTTTCGACGTGCTGATCGATCGGTCGGAGGTGGGATCGGGCTGGGCGACCGAGGCGGCGGCGCAGGCCGAGACGGGAACGCCGGTGCTGGAGCGCATCTCGATCCGGTTGCATGAACTGTCGGCCATGCCCAAGGCGAGCCAGCGGTTGCTGGATGACAGTGCCTTTGACGTGGAGGGCTGGCTTGCGGGCAAGATCGCGACGCGGTTCCTGCGGGCGGAATCGGCGGCCTTTGTTTCGGGCGACGGGGTGGACAAGCCGAAGGGGTTTCTGACGCCCCCGAAAGTGGCGCAGGCGAGCTGGGCCTGGGGGTCGCTGGGCTATGTGCCATCGGGCGCGGCGTCGGATTTCGCGCCGAACAATCCGGCGGATTGCATCATAAATCTGGTCTATGCGTTGGGGGCGGAATACCGCGCGAATGCGACTTTCGTGATGAATTCCAAGACCGCCGGTGCCGTGCGGAAGATGAAGGATGCGGATGGGCGCTTCCTGTGGTCGGACGGGCTTGCCGCCGGGGAACCGGCGCGGCTGATGGGCTATGCGGTGCTGATCTGTGAGGACATGCCGGACATCGCGGCGGGTGCCCATGCCATCGCCTTTGGCGATTTCCGCGCGGGATACACCATCGCGGAACGTCCCGACTTGCGCATCCTGCGCGACCCGTTCAGCGCCAAGCCGCATGTGCTGTTCTATGCCAGCAAGCGCGTGGGCGGCGAGGTGACGGATTTTGCGGCGATCAAGCTGCTGCGGTTCGCAGTTTCCTGATCCTTTCTGATGCGGCGTGGACCGGCCCCGGTGTTGCGGGGCCGGTCGGGTTTGGGGATGGAGGCGGGGATGCGGCTGGAAGAACTGGGGGCGGTGCCGGGTGCGGTGCTGCCGGTGGCGGCGCTTGCCGATCATCTGCGGCTGGGGACGGCCTTTGAGGGCGCGCCTTTGCAGGCGGCGCTGCTGGAGAGCCAGTTGCGCGCGGCTTTGGCGGCGGTGGAAGGGCGGATTGGCAAGGCGTTGATCCTGCGGCGGTTCCGGCTGGTGCTGGAGCGGTGGCGGGGGGATGGGGCGCAGGCCCTGCCCTTGGCGCCGGTGGCGGCGGTGGCTGAGGTGGCGCTGGTGGGCGCGGATGGGGCGCGGGCGGTGCTGGAGCCTGCGCGGTTCCGGCTGGTGGCGGATACCCATCGCCCGAAACTGGTGGCGGTGAGCGGGGC
>PNND01000422.1 GCA_013824045.1 Rhodobacter sp.
TACTTGAGAAATTTGCTTCTCGGCCCGCAAGCCGACAGGCCCACAGCCAGAACGAGGATCAGAAAAACCCGGAAAAATCGCATACTACTGCCCGCCTTGCCGTTTCTTGCCGTTATTTTTTCCACGCGTTTAGAGCAAATTCCCGAGTCTGGCTAGGCAGCCATTCGGACGGGGCACTCACGGATGTGTCATCTGCTGAATCTTGCGGCAAGTTCGACATGGGATGACCAGCGGAACTGATCCACGACCTGCACCCAATCAAGGTTCCATCCGGCCTGTACCAGAATCCGCGCATCGCGGGCGAAGGTGGCGGGGTTGCAGGACACGGCGGCGATGACGGGAACCTTGCTGCGGGCAAGGGTGGCGAATTGCGCTTCGGCCCCGGCACGCGGCGGGTCGATCACCACGGCGTCGATCCCTTTGAATTCATCGGGTTCCAGCGGGCGGCGGAAGAGATCGCGGGTTTCGGTGACGATCTTCTTGAGGCCCTCGGTATTCCGCCAGGCCTTTTCCATCGCGGCGGTCATGGCGGCGTCGCCTTCAACCGCGTGCACCTCGGCCTGTTCTGCCAGGGGCAGGGCAAAGGTGCCGCATCCGGCGAAGAGGTCGGCGATGCGGCGGGCGTTGGGGCCGATGGCATCGGTCACGGCAGCAAGGAGCGCGGCTTCGCCCTGTTCGGTGGCCTGCAGGAAGGCGGCGGGGGGCGGGGCGACAAGGGCCTTGCCGAAACGCTGCATCGGTGCGGCGCGGAGGGCGACGGTTTCGCCATTCCATGTCAGCCGGGACAGGCCGTGCTGTTCGGCAAGGCGGGCGAGTTCAAGTTGGAGGCCGGACTCCAGCGGTTTGCCCCCGGTCACGGAGATATCAGGCCCAGCAAGGCTGCGCGTGACCATCAGCGCCAGTTCGACGGTGCGCGATCCGCCAAGGCGGGTGATCGCCTCTAGCACAGGGAAGGTGGCGATGAGGTCGGGGTGAAGGAGTTGGCAGTTCGGGATCGGGATAATCAGATCCGACCCGCGGGCATGAAAACCCAGCAGCGCGCCGCCCTTTGTCTTGCGCGCGGCCAATGTGGCGCGGCGGCGGGAACGGGGGGGCGAGGTGAGCGTGGGGCGGAACGGGGCATCGAGGCCTTGCGCCGACAGAGCGCCGCGGACGATGCCCTGTTTCCAGTTTTCGACAAAGGGATCGGAGGCGTGCTGCAACAGGCAACCGCCACAGGTGCGGGCGTGGCTGCAGGGGGGTTTCTTGCGGTCTGGCGACGGGGTCAGGATACGCGCATCGGTCAGGTGATCGCCTTTCAGCGTTCCTTCAACCTCTTCACCCGGCAGGGCCTGCGAGACGTAGATCGGGCCATCGGGGCCTTTGGCGATGCCGTCGCCATGATGGCCAAGCCGTTCGATGGTGAGGATCACTCTGCCGCTTCCTTTTCATCAGTGCCGATGAACCCGCCGGATTGGCGGTTCCAATAGCGCGCATACAAACCGCCCTTCGCGAGCAGTTGGTCATGCGTGCCTTCTTCGACAATGCGGCCCGTGTCCAGCACGACGATGCGATCCATGGCCGAGATGGTGGAGAGGCGGTGCGCGATGGCAAGCACCGTTTTGCCCTGCATGACACGGTCGAGGGCTTGTTGAATGTTGGCCTCTACTTCGGAGTCGAGGGCGGAAGTGGCCTCGTCCAGCACTAGGATGGGGGCGTCCTTGAGGAAGGCGCGGGCAAGGGCGATGCGCTGGCGCTGGCCGCCCGACAGTTTCACGCCGCGTTCGCCGAGGAAGGCGTCATAGCCTTTGCGGCCATTGTGATCGATCATGTTGATGATGAAATCATGCGCCTCGGCGGCGCGGGCGGCGGCGATGATTTCCTCTTCTGACGCGCCCGGTTTGCCATAGGCGATGTTGTCGCGGGCCGAGCGGTTGAACATCGCGGTTTCCTGCGTGACCATGCCGATCTGGCTGCGCAGGGATTCCTGCGTGATGGTGCGAACATCGTGACCATCGACAAGGATCGCGCCTTTTTCGGTGTCATAGAGCCGCAACAGGAGCGAGACGAGCGAGGATTTGCCCGCGCCGGAGGCCCCGACGATGCCCAGTTTTTCGCCCGCGCGGATGGTCAGGTCGATATCTTCCACCCCGCCGCGCTGGCGGCCGTAGGCGAAGGTGGCGTGGTCATAGCGGATCTCGCCCCGGATCGGCGGCAGATCGCGGGCATCAGGGGCATCGGCAAGGGCGTGGGGCACGGCGAGGGTTTTCATGCCATCCTCGACCTCTCCCACGCTGGTGTAGATGGACATGAGGGTGAAGCTGACCCAGCCCGACATCTGGGCGATGCGCATGGCGATGGCACCCGAGGCCGCGATGTCGCCAGCGGTGGCGGCGCCTTGCATCCACAAAAGCACCGTGCCGCCGATGAGGAGGACGGGCAGGATGCCCGCGATCGTCATCAAGGACAGGCGGAACCATGTGGAGATGACGCCGAATTCGAGGGATTTTTCGCGGAACACCTCCATCGACTTCAGCGCGACACGATCCTCGAAGGCGGCATGGGCGAAAAGCTTGACCGTCTTGATGTTGGTGATCGTGTCGACCACCTGCCCCGACACCATGGCGCGGGCCGAGGCGCGGGCGGCGGAATTGACGCGGACGCGGGGCATGAAGAAACGGATCAGCAGGACATAGGCCACCAGCCAAACGGCCAGCGCGATGGCGATGCGGTAGTCGATGACCAGCAGGAACACGACCGAACCGATCACGGAGGCCAGCGCGAAACAGACCGTGTTGATAACCTCGGTAGCGACATCGGTGACGGCGCGGGCGGCCTGCATCTGTTTGGTGGCGATGCGGCCTGCGAAATCGTTGTCAAAGAAGGTGACGGCCTGACCCAGCGTCCAGCGGTGCAGGCGCGAGAGCACCAGCGGCAGGACATTGGGGCCGACGATGATGGAGTTCGAGGCCGAGGAGACGCCAAAGGCGACGGGGCGCAGGACCATGTAGAAGAAGATGAAAATCGCGATGAGCTGCCAGTGATCGGCAAAGAACCGGTCGGGGCCGGAGCCGATGGCGGCATCAATCACCCAACCAAGGATGAGGGCTGAGACGACCTCTGTCACCCCGGCAAGCGAGGAGAGGATGCCCGCGACGATGAGCATGGGCCAAGACCCGCGCAGGGACCAGTTCATGAAGGCGCCAAGGCTGCGCGGGGGCGGGCCATCGGCGGGGCGGAAGGCATCGATCAGGCCACCCAGAGAGCGGGCAAGGTTCATTCGGCAGCCTCTTCTTCCAATCCGATGAAGCCGCCCGATTGGCGCGCCCAGAAACGGGCATATAGCCCGTTCTGCGCGAGAAGCGCGGCATGGGTGCCCTGTTCGGCGATATGGCCATCCTCTAGCACGACGATGCGATCCATCGCGGCGATGGTGGACAGGCGGTGCGCGATGGCGACGACCGTCTTGCCCTGCATGACGCCATAGAGCGCGTCCTGAATGGCGGCTTCGGCCTCGGAATCAAGTGCCGATGTGGCCTCATCGAGGATCAGGATCGGCGCGTCCTTGAGGATGACGCGGGCAAGGGCGACGCGCTGGCGTTGGCCGCCCGACAGTTTCACACCGCGTTCGCCGACATGGGCATCATAGCCGCGGCGACCCTGCGGATCTTCGAGCGTGAGGATGAAATCATGCGCCTCGGCCCGTTTGGCGGCGGCGATCATGTCTTCGTCTGATGCATCGGGGCGGCCGTAGAGGATATTTTCGCGGACCGAGCGGTGGAGAAGCGAGCTATCCTGCTGCACCATGCCGATCTGCTGGCGCAGCGACGATTGGGTGACAGAGGCGATATCCTGATCATCGATCAGGATGCGGCCGGATTCCGTGTCGTAGAAACGCAGCATCAGCTTGACCAGCGTGGATTTGCCCGCGCCGGAGCGACCCACGACGCCGATCTTTTCGCCGGGCTGGATGGTCAGCGACAGGTTTTGCAGCCCGCCCGATCCGCGCCCGTAATGGTGGCTGATGCCCTGAATATCGATCTGGCCTTCGCGGAAGTGCAGGGGTGTGGCCCCCGGCTTATCGACCAGCGCGATGGGTTGGGCGATGGTTTCCATCCCCTCTTGCACCACGCCCAGCGCCTGCACGAGCGAGGAGAAGGCCCACATGATCCAATAGGTCATGTTGTTGAGCCGCAGGACCAGCGCGGTGGCTGCGGCGACGGTGCCGAGGGTGGCATTGCCGTTGTACCACAGAAGGATGGCCCAGCCGGTGACGGCCACGATCAGGAAGCCGTTCAGGACGGTGAGCGCGAGGTCCATCTTGGTGATGATACGCATTTCCGTCTGAAACGTCTTGCGGGCGTGTTCGATGGATTCTTTGGCGTAATCCAGTTCGCGGGCGTCATGGGCGAACAGCTTGACGGAATGGATGTTGGTATAGGCATCCACCACCCGGCCTGTGACGGCGGAGCGGGCATCCGAGCTGGCCTTGGAGGCGGGGCCTGCGTGGAGGACAGTCCAGCGGACCAGTATGGCGTAGAGCACGAACCAGATGATCAGCGGCACAAGCAGGCGCGGATCGGCATCGGCCAGCATGATGCCTGCGCCGACAACGGTGACCGAGGCGAAGGCCACGGCATCAAAGGTTTGGAACACCGCATCGCCCGCGGCGGGGGGCGTTTGCATGATGCGGTTGGCGATGCGACCGGCGAAATCGGATTCGAACCAGCCGACCGGTTGGCGGATGACATGGGCATGCGCCCGCCAGCGGATCATGGTGCCGAAATTGGGCAGGATGGCGTTGTGCAGAAGGGCCACGTTGGCCACAAGCAGGATCGGACGCAGGATGATGATGGCCAGCGCTACAAGGATCATCTCTGTTCCGTAAAGCGCCCAGGCCTGCTGCGGGCCGTTGTCGGCCAGCAGGTCGACCAGCCGCCCGACATACCAGATCAGCGCCACGTCGGCGAAGGCGGTGATGATCGACAGGGCAGCCGTGATCGAAAAGACCATCCGGAAGGGGCGGATATAGTCTTTCAGAAATGGCCAGAGCCGCCGGGGCGGCGTATCGGTTTGCTCGTAAGGACCATAGGGGTCAACGAGGCTTTCGAAAAATCGAAACACGGGTGAAGCCTCTTGCGTGTGGGCTGATCATATAGCCCTGAACGCCGGAAAGGGAAACCGTCAGCGCAGGAGATCGGCCTTTGTCAGCCGCAGGTCGGAGGCGAGCCATGCGCGTTCCAGCCGTTTGAGTTCCTGCCCCAGCAAAGGGCCGACAAGATTGGGCAGGTCGGCGGCAGTGATGGGAAAGCGGGTTTGCGCGCCGCGCGCCACTTCGGATTGCCAGTGCTGCGGGAGGGGCTGTTCCAGCATGGCAGCGCGCAGCAGCATCGCATCCGAGGCGAGATCGGCGCCGAGTTGCTGGCCCAGAACGGCGGGGGTGAGCGTGCCGCTGACCGCATCGCGCAGGCGGGCAAGATCGCGGGAGTCGGCACGGGATAAGCGCAGCGCATCGGTCAGGTCTGCGCCGCCGAGAACGGCCATACGGCGCAGCCAGCGCGGCGGGATGCCCTGTTCCAGATGGATCAGGGGCGCAAGGGCGCGGTGATCGGTGCCGGGAAGCAGCGCGGTCAGCACACCCGATTGCGCCATGCTGGCGACCGACGGGGCGGGATCGGGGGCAGCGAGAAGTTTGCGGAATTCCGCGCCCACGCGTTCGCGCGACAGCGCGGCAAGGCCATCAATCCCGGCAGCGCAGGCGGCCAGACCATCGGCATCGATCCCCTTTGCCGGATCACCATACCAGGCGTGGAAGCGGAAAAAGCGCAGGATGCGGAGGTAATCCTCACGGATTCGCGCGGACGGATCGCCAACAAAGCGCAGGTGGCGAGCGCGCAGATCAGGCAGGCCACCCAGCGGATCGACGACCGTCCCGTCCGGGCGGGCGTAAAGCGCGTTCATCGTGAAGTCGCGGCGGGCGGCGTCTTCCTCGAGTCTGACTGAGAAGGCGACGGTCGCGTGGCGGCCATCGGTTGCAACATCGCGCCGGAAGGTGGTGACTTCGTGCGGTTTGCCACTTGCCACGATGGTGACGGTGCCGTGGTCGATCCCTGTGGGTACGGGTTTCAGGTCGGCCGCGCGGGCGAGGTCCATGACCCGATCGGGGGTGGCGTCGGTGGCGATGTCCACGTCCTGCACCGGCATGCCAAGCAGATCATTGCGGACACAGCCGCCGACGAAAAGCGCCTGATGGCCGCCTGCCATGAGGGCCGCGCAAACGGCTTGGGTGGCGGGGTCTTTGATCCACGCGCCGTGCAGTTTCACGGCTGCACCCTGTCGGCCAGCCCGCGCAGGATGCGGGCAGTGGCGCCCCAGATGTAATAGGGGCCGTAGGGCACCGCATAGTAGCGCCGCCATTCATTGCGCCAGCGGCGGCGTTCGATGCCGAAATTGTCGGGGTTCAGCACATGGTGCAGGGGAACGGTGAACACCTCTTCCACCTCGCCCGCTTCGGGCACGGGGGTGAAGGGCGCGCGGACGAAGCCGAGAACGGGCGTGACCGTGAAGCCGGTCACGGTTTCATGGGGCGGCAGGGTTCCGGCGATTTCCACGAGATCGGGGGGAAGACCCACCTCTTCGCGGCTTTCGCGCAGGGCCGTGGCGATGACGCCATCATCGCCCTGATCCACCTTGCCGCCCGGCAAGGCGATTTGCCCGGGGTGGTGTTTCAGGTGCGAGGCGCGTTTCGTGAGGATCAGGCGGGGGGTTTCGGGGTGAAGCCAGACGGCCAGAAGCACCGCCGCCGGACGCAGAACGCGGCCCGGCGGCAGGGTGATTGCAGGGTTCAGGTCAAAATCCGAAGAGGGCCGCGCAGCGCGGTTGAGGGCCTTGCGCAGCTTGTCTTCGAGATCATGCATCCGGGGACTTTGTCGCCTCGAACCCGACGGTGGCGGGATCGAGTTCATAATGGGCGCTGCAGAATTGGCAATCTGCGGTGACCAAACCTTCGGCTGTGGTCATATAGGCGATGTCCTTGGCCGAATAGATGGACAGCGAGTTGCGGACCTTTTCTTCGGAACAGGAGCAGCCGAAGCGGACGGGTTGTGCATCGAAGACGCGCGGCTCTTCTTCGTGGAAGAGGCGGACCAGCAGATCGGTGGGCTGGACCGAGGGGCCGATGAGTTCCATCTCTTCGACCGTGTCGAGAAGGAAGTTCACGCGGTTCCAGTTTTCGCCTTCTTCCCCCGACAGGATATCGGCATGGGTGAGCAGGCCGCCTTCGCCGGTGGCCCCGGCATTGGCGACAAAGGGCGATGCCTTGGGCATGTGCTGCAGCATCACGCCGCCCGCGCGCCAATGCAGCGGCTGACCGGGCGTCTGGCTTTTGCCGAAGGTGACGGCGAAACGGGTGGGCAGCTGTTCGGATTGCGCGAAATAGGTTTCCGCACAGGATGACAGCGAGCCGCCCGCGATGGGGGTGATGCCGGAATAGGGAACGTTGCCTTCGCCCTGATCAATCAGCACGGCGAGATAGCCTTCGCCGATCTGGCTGAAGGGGTCGGCATCGGGATCGAGGCGGTCCTTGTCAAAGCTGGCATAGGCGCGGATGCGGGCGCTTTGGCCATCTTCGCTGGGGCCGTAGTAATCGGTTGCGATCAGCCGGGCGGGGCCTTTGCCGCGCACCTGCAGCGACAGTTTCCAGCGCAGCTTGATGGCCTGACCGATGAGCGCGGTCAGCAGGGCGGCTTCGGCCACCAGCGCCTCGATCTGCGGGGGGTAGTCGTGCTGACCCAGAACCTGATCCAATACGCCATCCAGCCGCGCCACGCGGCCGCGGATATCGGAACGATCAAGTTGAAACGGCAGGACGGTATCGTCCCAGGCGAGTTGAGAGCCGATGGTCATTGGGTTTCCTGATTGTGCCTGCCCCGAATAGCGCGGCATTATGCGATGAGCAACTGTGGGGCAAAACAGATGATCCGTCGATATGGGGAGCCAGTGCAGCAAGGTCAACGGTACCGGCGCAGGCCGGGGGTCTATGCCATCCTGCTGGACGGGGATCATCTGCTGGCCACGCATCAGGCGGAACCAGTGCCGGAGTATCAGCTTCCCGGTGGGGGCATCGACAAGGGCGAGCATCCGATCGCCGCCCTGCACCGCGAGGTGTTTGAGGAAACGGGGTGGCGGATCGCGCTGGATCGTCGGTTGGGGGCGTTCCGGCGGTTTACCTATATGCCGGAATATGACCTCTGGGCGGAGAAGCTGTGCACGGTCTATCTGGCGCGGCCTGTGCGGCGGCTGGGCCCGCCATCGGAGGCGGGGCATCAGGCGGTGTGGATGTCTGTTGAGGCGGGGCTGGAAGTGCTGGGAAATCCCGGTGACCGGGCGATGCTGGGCCGCGCCTTGGGGATCAGGCGGTGACGTGGCTGCCGTGATAATCGAAGATCACGGCCGAGATATCATCGGGGAAATCGTTCGTTCCTGCGTGATCGGCGAGGCCGCTGCGCAAGGCGTGATGCAGAGCCTCACCCTGCAGGGATCGGTTCTGCTGCAGGATATAGGCGAGCCCGTCATTGCCAAGATCGCCGATGGGGCCGGGGCATTCGGTTATGCCGTCTGAAGGGATGGCCAGCCGGTCGCCGGGTTTCAGGCGCAGGGTGACCGACGGATAGGTGGCATTTGCCACCATGCCCACCGGAAAGCCGCCATCCCCGATCCAGACAGGCGGGTGATGGCGCGACAGATGCAAGGGGTGAGGGTGGCCAGCCTGAACCAGTTCGACAGTTCCATCGGTAAGGTCGACGTCGGCATAGATCATGGTCAGATAGAGATCGCCCTGCTGATCGGCGCAGAGCAGGCGGTTGAGCCGTTCCACCACCGCATCGGGCGGCAGGGGGCGGCCATCCAGAAACGCGACATTCTGATCGCGCGACCGGCCTGACAAAAGCGCGGCAAGGCGCGCGGCCATGAGCGCCGAGGCGACGCCGTGACCGGAGACGTCGATGGAAAAAAGGGCGATTCGCCCCTGTTCGAGGGGAAACCAGCCCACCAGATCACCGCCAAGATGGCCGGATGGTTGCATGAGGAAGACAGCCTCGGCCCCGTTCATCTGAATGACGGTGTCGGGGATGAGGGACAGTTGCAGACGCCGCGCCTCGGCCAGATCGCGCTGGAGCGCGTCGTAGAGGCGTTCGAGATCCCGGTTCCGCTGCTGCAGTTCCGTCTGCATCTGCAGGATGCGTTCCCCGGCATGCAGGCGGGCCTGCAGTTCGGCGGGGTCGATCGGTTTGGTTAGAAAATCATCGGCCCCGCTTTCCAGCCCGTCTGCCACGGCGGCAGTGCCGGATTTCGCGCTGATGAGAACGAAGTAGCTGTAGGTGTCGCGTCGCAACGCCCGGAAGGCGCGGCAAAGCTCTGGCCCCGACATGCCGGGCATGACCCAGTCGCTGAGGACAATGTCAAACCGCCCCTCTTGCGCCAGCGCCAGCGCCTGCTGGCCAGAGGCGGCCTGCGCCACATCATAGCCCCAGCGGGCAAGTTGCATGGCAAGCATCTGCCGTTGTGCCGCACTGTCATCCGTGACCAGAACCCGCCGGGCATTGACCGGACTTCCAAACGACCCTTGCACCGCTATCCCCATTCTGAAACCCCGGCATCACCATAGGACGCGAGGCTTAAGCAGCGGTGAAAGCCGCAAATTCTCATGATTTGAGGGGGTGGCATTTACCCTTGGTTGACCACCGGCGCGCAAGGTGTGGCGGTGGGGAATATCTGAACCGGGGTGGTGAAATGCTGGTGAACAAGGATCGTCTTGAGGCGTTGCGGGAAGAAATCGGCGCGGATGGGTTTGAGGAAGTGGTCAGCCTGTTCCTGCAGGAAAGCGCAGAGGTGGTGGAAAGGCTGGGCGCGCAGAGACCCGGCGATCTGTCGGCAGAGGATCTGCATTTCCTCAAGGGCAGCGCCTTGACGCTGGGCTTTGACGATCTGGCCGATCTGTGCCGCCGGGCCGAAATGGGCGATCCGGCGCATCCTTCGGACTTGCGCGCCGTGTGGGAGCAAAGCTGCGCGGCCTATGATGCGGCCTAGATCAGGAATTCGGCCAGCACGTCATCGTTGGTGATGTCGCGATAGGTGAAGGCGGCCTCGTCCAGTTTGGCAAAAAGCTCACGAAAGCTTTCGGGGCGTTTCGTTTCGATCCCGATCAGGACCGAGCCGAAGTTGCGGGCGGATTTCTTTAGGTATTCAAAGCGGGCGATATCGTCATCAGGGCCGAGCATCCCGAGGAATTCACGCAAAGCGCCGGGGCGTTGGGGCATGCGCAGGATGAAGTATTTCTTCACCCCCGAATAGCGCTGGGCGCGTTCCTTCACCTCGGGCAGGCGTTCGAAATCGAAGTTCCCGCCTGAGGTGATGCAGACCACCGTTTTTCCACGGATCTCTTCAGCCAATTCGGGCAGCACATCCACCGAAAGCGCGCCTGCGGGTTCCAGAACGATGCCTTCGACATTGAGCATTTCCAGCATCGTTACGCAGATGCGGTCTTCGGGTGAGAGGAGGACGTTTTCGACAGGCACCCAGTTGAGATGCGCAAAGGTGCGGTCACCCACCCGCGCCACGGCGGCTCCATCGACAAAGCTGTTCACGCGCGGCAGT
This sequence comes from Rhodobacter sp., assembly GCA_013824045.1. Taxonomy (GTDB): domain Bacteria; phylum Pseudomonadota; class Alphaproteobacteria; order Rhodobacterales; family Rhodobacteraceae; genus Paragemmobacter. The sequence continues at coordinate 10,633 of PNND01000422.1, forward strand.
TTCACCGGGGCGCCATCGCGCAGCGCGGCGAGCAGGCTGGCCCCACCCAAGGGTTCGACAAAGCGGTAATCGGTTTCCGGTGCCATTGCGCGCAGATAGGCCGTGACGCCGGAGGAGAGGCCGCCGCCGCCAACCGGCAAAACCACCAGATCGGGCGCGCGGCCAAGCTGATCAAGGATTTCGACGCCCACGCTGGCCTGACCCAAGATCACATCGGCATCATCGAAGGGCGACAGGAAATGCGCCTGTTGTTCGGTGCAGTAGGTTTGCGCCGCGTGAAGGGTTTGGTCGAAATAGTCACCCGTCAGAATGATGCGGACATTGTCGCCGCCAAAGGCGCGGGTCTTGTCGATCTTTTGCTGGGGGGTGGTGACGGGCATGAAGATCGCGCCATCCACGCCGAAATGACGGCAGGCGAAGGCAACGCCCTGCGCGTGATTGCCGGCGCTGGCGCAGACGAAACTGCGGCGGTCGGGCGTTGTGGCAAGCACCTTGCCCATGGCGGTAAAGGCACCGCGCAGCTTGTAGCTGCGGACCGGGGTCAGGTCTTCGCGTTTCAGCCAGATATCGGCATCATAGCGCTGCGACAGGTGTTCATTCCGCTGCAGGGGGGTTTCGGGGAACAGTTCGCGCAGGGCCTCGCTCGCCAGCCGGGCGCTTTTTGTGAAATCGGTCATTCGGCGGGAATCCCCTTATGCAGACTCGATCCGATTGCGGCCATCGCATTCATATTCCTTAATGTGGCCACAGAATTGCCATGTGAAGGGCTTCAGCCTTTCTGCCGAATTCTCTCATAAGCGAGGAAGAGACCATGTTCCATCCCAAGAAGGTAGTTGCGGTTCTTGGTGTTGCCACGTTGATGTTGAGCCCGGCTGTTCCGGCCAGTGATCTGTTTGGTGCTGATGTGGCTTTTGCCAATAACGGCAATGGCGGAGGAAACGGTGGCGGGAATGGCGGTGGCAATGGTGGAGGAAACGGCGGCGGGAACGGGGGCGGCAAAAGTGAAGGGGCGTCAGGCGGTAAAGACAAATCCAACGGGAAAGAGAAATCCGGCGGAGAGACCGTAGCCAGAGTGAAGCCTTCCGCAGCACAGCCGAAGGCCGCCCGCGTGGACGCCGAAGAGGCCACCACCTTTGCGGCGCGCGATCTGGGCAACATGAACGGGGCGATGAACGCCAATATCAATGCCGTGCTGGCCCATATCCGGAATGGCAACACGAACGGACCGGTCGGTACGTTGGCCGGGCTGGTGCTGGCCGATGCACAGGCGGGTGATCTGGATGTGCAAGAGGTGCTTGATCGGGCCGAGGTATGGGCCGATTACGACGCAGCGCTGGCTGATGCGCTGGGCGGTGCCTATCCGTCGGTGGATGAGTATCTGGCCGCCAAGGATGCCTTTGAAAGCTACGAAGGCGATCTGGCGACATGGACCGAACAGAAGGCACTTTACGATGCGGCGATTGCGGATCTGGGGATTGATCCAGCCGTTGACCCGGTCCCGGAAGATGTGGCCCTGCTAAACCCCGGTGATGCGCCAAGCGCGGTGGAGTTCGAGCCCATCGCGGGGCTGGACAGCCTGCTTGAAACCCCGCCGGACGGCGAAGCCCCGACCGAGGAAGAGATTGCGGCCGCCGAAGCCGTGACCGATGCGGAAGCGGCGGTTCTGGCGCTGTGGAACAAGAACCCGGATGCATCGGATGAGATGACCGAAGAGGAAACGGCCCTGCTCGACTCGCTGCGCGCGCGTTTTTCGGACGCGGATCTGGAGGCGATCGCCGCAGCCGCGGGTTCGTGATCCTTTGGTGACTTACGGTGAAACGGGGCGGCGCAGGCCGCCCCTTTTCATTTGGGTGCCACCCTTGCCGCGATGGGCAAGACCCGATACACCGCGCGCCAATAAATCCCGTGGGAAAAGAGGCTGCGATGTTCAAGCCGAAGAAAGTTGTCCTTGCCTATTCAGGCGGTCTGGATACCTCAATCATCCTGAAATGGCTGCAGACGGAATATGGCTGTGAGGTTGTGACCTTTACCGCCGATCTGGGCCAGGGTGAGGAGCTTGACCCGGCGCGCGACAAGGCGATCCTGTTGGGGATCAAGCCGGAGAATATCCATATCGTTGACCTGCGCGAGGAATTCGTGCGGGATTTCGTCTTTCCGATGTTCCGCGCCAATGCGCTCTATGAGGGGCTGTATCTGCTGGGCACCTCGATCGCGCGGCCGCTGATTTCCAAGGAACTGGTGCGGATCGCGCAGGAGACCGGGGCCGATGCCGTGGCGCATGGGGCAACGGGCAAGGGCAATGATCAGGTGCGGTTCGAGCTGGGTGTGGCGGCGCTGGACCCATCCATCCGGGTGATCGCGCCGTGGCGGTTGTGGGATCTGACCAGCCGCACGAAGCTTTTGGAGTTTGCGGAAACGAACCAGATTCCGATTGCCAAGGACAAGCGGGGCGAAGCGCCGTTCTCGGTGGATGCCAACCTGCTGCACACCTCATCCGAAGGGAAGGTTCTGGAGAACCCCGCCGAAGAAGCGCCGGAGTTTGTGTATCAGCGCGTGGTGCCGGTGGAAAAAGCGCCGGATCAGGCGGAGTTTGTCGAGATCACATTTGAGCGTGGCGATGCCGTGGCGATCAATGGCGAGGCGCTGTCACCCGCCACCATTCTGGCGCGGCTGAACGACATGGGCGGTCGGCATGGGGTTGGCCTGCTGGACCTCGTGGAAAACCGGTTCGTGGGGATGAAGTCGCGCGGCCTGTATGAAACCCCCGGCGGGACGATCCTTTTGGAGGCGCATCGCGGGATCGAACAGATCACGCTGGATTCGGGTGCGGGCCACCTGAAGGATTCGATCATGCCGCGCTATGCGGAGCTTATCTATAACGGCTTTTGGTTCAGCCCCGAGCGGGAGGCGCTGCAGGCGCTGATCGACAAGACGCAGGAACATGTGACCGGCACGGTGCGGGTGAAGCTGTTCAAGGGATCGGCGCGGACGGTGGCGCGGTGGTCTGACCATTCGCTTTATTCCGAAAAGCACGTGACCTTTGAAGAAGACGCGGGTGCCTATGATCAGAAGGATGCCGAAGGGTTCATCCGCCTGAATGCGCTGCGGCTGAAGCTGATCGCCACGCGGAATGCGCGGGTGAAGTAAGGTTCGCCTAGG
>PNND01000095.1 GCA_013824045.1 Rhodobacter sp.
CGACGCCGGTGACCTTGCCTTCGTCATTGTGCAGAATCTTGGCAACGTGGGAGCGTTCGCGCACCTCGAGGTTGCCGGTGGCTTCGCCTTCGGGGATGTCGGTATAGGCGGCGGACCATTTCGCCCCCCATTTGCAACCCTGGAAGCAGAAACCGGTTTGCTGGCACGCGATCCGGCTGGAGTTTTCGTTGGAGGATTCGATGGCCATGCGGCCAGTGCTCACCTCTTTGTAGCCCAGCGCGAGTGCACCTTTTTCAAAGACCTTGTAGTTGTTGTTGCCGGGCAGACCGGGCCGGTTTCCGGTGCGGGTGACGCCCAGCTTGTCTTCGGCCTTTTCATACCACGGGGCCATTTCGGCGGCGTCGATCGGCCAGTCGAGAAGCGAAGCCCCTTCGACCGCGCCATAGGTGGTGAGCGCCTTCCATTCATGGTCTTGGAACCGGAGCGATGCACCGGCCCAATGGGTGGTGGTGCCGCCGACCGCTTTTACGATCCATGCCGGCAGACCGCCGAAATCCTTGGCAACGCGCCACGAACCGCTGGTGGTGCGGGCATCGAGCCAAGCCAGCTGGGAGAAGCTTTCCCATTCATCATTGATGTAATCTTCGGGGAGGTAGCGCCCCCCCGCTTCGAGCGCCACGACCTTGACGCCCTTTTGCGCCAATTCGTTTGCCAGAACGCCACCGCCTGCGCCGGTGCCGATGATGACGACCACGGAGTCGTCGGTCAGGTCAAATTTCGCAACCATTGGTCAGCCCCCCCTTACAGCCAGTTGATGTCGTCAAAGCCGCGCTCGATGTAGCCACCGAGCGAGAAGCTTTCGCCTTCGTAGCCAAAGATCGGCCACAGGGCTTTCTGGTTGTAGAGGCCGGTCACGAGGCCCGCGCGAATGGTCTGGAAGAACACGCCGCCTTCAATGGCCTTGAGCACAGCGACGCGGTCTTCTTCCCAGCCGATCGACAGGTAATCGGCATGGCCTGCCGCCGTTGCGGCGGCGTTGAGTTCGGTGATGCCCGCCTCGACCTGTTCGGCATTTTCGGCGCTGTCATAGCCCTTGACCGCGATGGCATAGAATTCGTCAGCCACCTGATCATGCGGATAGATGTCGCGCGCCATCTGGATGAGGGTTGCCATCGATTCCGGTTTGATTGCGGTGGTTTCCATCGCCCAGGCGGCATTGCCCGATGCGACGAAGCCCGCGCCGACGACGAAGCTGGCCCCTGCCGCGACAGAACGCGACAGTAGCTGGCGGCGGGTAAGGCCGAGGCCCTTTGGCCTTTCGCCCTTAAGTGGTTTTGTCATTGTCTCCTCCCTGAGCATGACGGTTTTGGGTAGGATGGCGGGCGGCTCCTCCGATCCGCGCGCCACCGGGTTCAGAGGTAGCGACCGGCCCTTTGCAGCACCTCGATCTGGTAGCCGTCCGGGTCGGCGATGAAGAAGAAGCGCGCGATGACCGCGCCGCCGGGGGCGAAATCCACCAGCTTGCGCGGGGCAAGCCCGGCCGCAGTCAGGCGGGCGTGTTCGGCATCGACGTCACTGACGGAAAAGGCGAGGTGGCCATAGCCATCGCCCAGATTGTAGGGCTCGGTCCGGCCCTTGTTGATGGTCAGTTCCAGTTCGAACCCGGTTTCCGGGTTGGAGAGGTAGACCAGCGTGAAGCTGTCAAAATCCAAGCGATCCGCGACCTTGAGCCCGAAGGCCGTGTCGTAGAACGCGAGGGAGCGTGCTTCGTCGAGCACGCGGATCATGCTGTGAATGGCCTTGGCCAAGGTCTTCCTCCGTCAGGTCTTTTGGACTGTCCTGAGGGGAAGTGTGCGGGCGTTCCGATCGGTGCGGGTAGTAGGTCTATACTACGCGCATCTTTTCATTCGGCGGCGAGGGCGTGGGCGGCGCGCGTCTGGGCGCGCTGATCCATGTGGATCAGGCAGGCGCAGCGCAGAAGCGAGGTGAAGTTCTCCGGCTCGCCCCGTTGTTCAAGGACTTCGGAGTGGAGTTTGGAGACGAAGGCGGGGGTGGCGGTGCCCTCAGACGCGGCGATATCGTCGATGATTTCCCAGAATGCGCGCTCAAGGCGGATGCTGGTGCTTTGGCCGTTCAGTCGCAGGCGGCGCGTGATGCTTTCATAACGAGCGGGGTCTTGCCCCGCGAAAACCTGGCACATCGGTTGTTCCTCCCTTCGATGATCCCTCCGGCGGATGGATGATGATCAAAGTAAAGCGGTCTGTGGCAGGGCAAGGCAAGAGCGTCGGACCTAGACCATAGTCGCAATCGCCGATTGCGGTGCGTTGCATGGGGGCGGGATACGTGCAGGTATTGGGTAAGGCCGAGGCAGGCAGGGGCGGATGAAACCTTATCGAAATGAGGCTTGGCTGCTGATGCTGCCCGCGGCGGCGGTGATGGCCTTTGTGGGGGTTATCCCACTGGTGGCGGTGTTCAACTATTCGCTGCATGACATCTTTTCCCTGCAGGATGTGCATTGGGTGGGGGTGGAGTGGTATGAGGAGATCATCACCTCGAGCCGCTTTCACGCGAGCCTTGGGCGGAGCCTGCTGTTTTCCGCCGTGATCCTGCTGGTGCAGGTGCCGCTAGGGATCGGGATCGCGCTGCTGTTGCGGGGGGCGGGGCGTTGGGCGGTGGTGGTGCTGATGCTGGTGGCGCTGCCGTTGGTGGTGCCGTGGAACATGATCGCAATGATGTGGCTGGGGCTGATCGACCCGCAGACGGGGATCGTGGGGCAGGCGCTGGCGGCGGCGGGGATCGGGTTCGACTGGAAATTCACCGCGCTGCACACGTGGGTGCTCTTGGTGGTGATGGATACATGGCACTGGATCGGGCTGGTGGTGATCCTTGCCTATGCGGGGCTGTCGGGGATTTCGCCGGATTACTATCGCGCGGCGGCGATTGACGGGGCGTCGCGGGTAGCGGTGTTCCGGTTCATCGAATTGCCGAAGATCGCGGGGCCGCTGGGCATCGTGCTTCTGCTGCGGTTTGTGGACAGTTTCATGATCTATACCGAGGCCTTTGCCATCAATGCAGGCGGGCCGGATATGGCCACGCATTTTCTGGCGATTGATCTGGGGGAGGAGATCAAGGGGTTCAGCTATGGGTCGGCGGCGGCGCGGTCGATGGTCTATTTCCTGATCGTGATCACGGTGGTCTGGGCATTCGTGCGGATCAGCGGCCTGTCGCGGCAGGAGGAGCGGAGATGAAGGGGGTGATCCTGCGGGTGGCCGTCTTTGCAGCGGTGGCGGCGTTCATCCTGCTGCCGTTGGCGCAAACCTTTTTGTTAAGCTTCATGTCCACCCTGCCGCGCGAGGGGATGGTGGAGGGGGAGTGGAGCCTGATCAACTATCGCAACATCGCCGCCGATCCGGCGCTGACCGGATCGATCGTCAATTCGATGATCTACGTGGTTCTGAACGTGGTTCTATGCATCGGGGCGGGGTTGCCTGCCGCCTATGCGCTGTCGCGGTATCGGTTCGTGGGTGACCGGCATTTTCTGTTCCTGCTGCTGGCGTTCCGGGTGACGCCGCCGGTGGTGCTGTCGCTGCCGATTTTCATCCTGTTTGCCAATGCGGGGCTGGTGAACACGCCGGTGGGCATTGCGCTGGTGCATTGCCTGTTCAACCTGCCCATCGCGATCTGGATTTTGGAAAGCTTTATCTCAGCAATCCCGAAGGAATTTGATGAGACCGCCTTTATCGACGGGCATTCCTTGCCATCTTTCCTGCTGCGTCATCTGGTGCCTGCGATCGCGCCGGGGATCGGGGTGGCGGCGTTCTTCTGTTTCATTTTCTCATGGGTGGAGGTGGTTTTCGCCCGCATCCTGACGGTGACGGCGGGCAAGCCGATCACCATGGCGATCAACGCCCTGTTCGGGTTTCAGACGGATATCGGGCTGGTCATGGCGATGACGGTGGTGTCGCTGTTGCCGGGTCTTGGAATGATCTGGTTCGTGCGCAACCATATCGCGCGGGGCTTTGTGATGCGCGCCTGAGCCGGTGCCGGACAGCGCCGGAAATCGCCGCAATCTGGTGAAGCCAGCCGATTCGGGCGACCCATGCGCCAGAGATTTCTTGCGTGACAGGCGGTCCTGTAGACCCTTCGCTGGGCTTCAACGGTGTGGCCAGCGATCAATCTGATGTGCGATCCACAGAAAAGTGGCAAGAATGCGGCAAAGACGGCCTTTAAGGTCGTTAACACCTATTGCCATATCACTGGGTGAAGATCAGTTTTGGCGAAACGCGTTTCACAGGAGGAATTCATGCGCAACATTCTTGGGGCTTTTGCCTTGGCTGCCGTGATGGCCTCTCAGGCCGGTGCAGCGACGATCAGCGGCGAGACAAACCCGATTGTCGGGCAGAGCTACACCTATATCTACAGCCCTGACACACCGTCGCTTACGCCGGGATATATCAGCTATGAGTTGAATATCGCCGTGAATGACCTGAGCGATGCGGTGGACGAAGTGTGGTTCTCGTTCAGCGGGCCAACCTATCCGGCAAGCAATTCGTTTTCCTTCGACTGGGTCTTCAACGTGACCGGCCCGGCTGTTCTGAGTGTGCGGTCCGTGCTTGTGACCTTCTTCGAGACCGGCTTTCAGTTTCCCGAGGATGTGCAGTTCTTCGAAAAGGAAGATGGCACCCTGTTCCGCGGCCAGAACAGCGAAGCAGTGACCCTGAAGGCAAACGTGTCTGTGGTTCCGATTGGCGGAACGCTGCCGCTGATGCTGTCGGCGCTGGGGCTGATCGGCTGGGCCGCGCGTCGGCGCGCAAAGTCCGGCGCCCTTCCTGCATGAAGAAGGAACCCGGGGCGTTTCACGCCCCGGGGTTTATCCCTGAAGTTGACGGCGCAGCATTTGCAGATCGTCGTTCAACTGGCTGTCGGTTGCCATCAGTTCTTCGATCTTGCGCACGCCATGCATGATGGTGGTGTGGTCACGCCCGCCGAAGCGGCGGCCGATTTCCGGCAGGCTGCGGGGCGTCAACTGCTTGGCCAGATACATCGCGATCTGGCGGGGGCGGGCGATGGTGCGGACGCGCTTCGGACCGATCATATCTGACAGGCGGATATTGTAATGTTCGGCCACCTTGCGCTGAATTTCCTCGATCGTGAGCTTGCGGTCGGAGGCGCGGAGGATATCAGCAAGGCAATCCTGCGCCAGTTCCAGCGTGATTTCACGGCCCACCAGTGAGGCGAAGGCGAAAAGGCGCGTCAGCGCCCCTTCGAGGACACGGACATTGGTGGTGATGCGGTGGGCGAGGAATTCCAGCACGCCATCGGCCAGCACAAGGCCACGATACTGCGAGCGGTAGAGTTCCACCTTTTGTTGCAGGATGCCGAGGCGAAGTTCGTAATCGGTGGGATGCAGATCGACCACCAGCCCGCATTGCAGCCGCGATTTGATGCGGTCTTCGAGATCTTTGATTTCGCCCGGCGCGCGGTCGGCGGAGATGACGATCTGCTTGTTCTGATCGACCAGCGCGTTGAAGGTGTGGAAGAATTCTTCCTGCGTGCTGTCCTTGCCCGCGATGAATTGCACATCATCGACCATCAGCACATCGACGGACCGGAAGAGTTCCTTGAAATCCATGATCTGGCGTTCGCGCAGGGCCTGAACGAAGCGATACATGAATTGTTCGGCCGAAAGGTAGAGCACCCGCAGATGCGGCTGGCGGGTTTGCAGCTCATGCGCGATGGCATGCATCAGGTGGGTCTTACCAAGGCCGACGCCACCATAGAGGAACAGCGGGTTGAAGCTGACGGGCCCGCCTTCGGCCACACGGCGGGCGGCGGCATGGGCCAGTTCGTTGGGCTTGCCCACGACGAAACTGTCAAAGGTGAAGCGGGCATCGAGCGGGGCGCCCGGCACATCATCATGGTCATTGCTGCGGGCAGGCTGCTTCGCGCGCGGCGCCGAGGACACGGGGCGGGCGGCGGGCGCATCCTGAGCGGCGGGGCGGTTTGCGACAGCAAATTCCACCCGTTCGACTTGTGCGCCGGCGGTGTTCATCTGGGCGCGGATGTGATCCGAAAAGTTGCGCGAGACCCAATCCCCGAAAAAGGAGGTGGGCACTTCAAAACGGGCGACACCCTGTTTGAGGTCGGAAAACTTTAACGGTTCGATCCAGGTGACATAGTTGTTTCGGCCAACCCTCTTGATCAGCTCCTCGCGGACCAAACCCCAAGTTTCGTTCGTCATTCTTCCTGACCCGTGCGGCGGCGTGCTTCTGAACCTGTGGCAGATCCGGCACGCCTGTTGTTGTTGCACCGGCAGATGATGCCGGGGCTATCGCCCTTGCCCAGGTCGCACAACAAGGCTGCGCACGGATTTTATGGTGCGGAAACGGCCACGTTACAGACCCCCTTCGCCGGGGTACGCCATAGCCCGCTTCCGACCACAAGGCCGGCATCGCACAACAGATTTTGACCAGATTCGCATCTGGCCGCCATATGTTGCGCCTGATTTCCGCACAGATGTGCAGACACCACAACCCTTTGAACCGCAAAGGAATTCGGAGGTATAAGCACATGCTTGGCAGCCCGGCGAACCTGTCGAATTCCGTTTACGATTCCGTCATGTCCCCCAAGGCGAGAGTGAATCGCAAGGGGACGCTAGCAAGGTGGGGCGCGGGGGCGCAACCGAACTTCACGCTTGACAGGAAGATGACGAAAGCGAATCCGGCGGCCCTTGCAAATGAGCAACGCAAGGTGGCGGAAACGCAGAACTGGTGGGTTCAGCTCACGGCAGAAATGACACAAGGCGCATCCGTTGCGGGATGCGCCTTGTGCGAAAACAGAGGCCGATCAGGCCTGTTGTTGATCAGGCGGCGGGGGTCGCCAGAGCCTTCACGCGGGCCGCGAGGCGCGAGATTTTGCGCGAGACAGTGTTGGCGTGCAGGATGCCCTTGGTGACGCCACGATCAAGTTCGGGCTGCGCGGCGCGCAGGGCGGCGACGGCGGCTTCGGCATTGCCCGAGGCAATCGCTTCTTCGACCTTGCGCACGAAGGTACGGATGCGCGAGCGGCGCGCCTTGTTGATGGCGAAGCGGGTCTCGGATTGACGGGCGCGCTTTTTGGACTGGGCCGTATTTGCCATGGGCTGTTCGTTTCCTGTAGGTCTTTGTTTCAGATCGGTTGCACAAAGACCCAAGGCTCCGCCCCCCCGGGGAACGGAATCGATTCTTGCCTAAGCGGGCCCACGCGCATGTAACGGCGGGCTATAGGGCAAGCTGGGCGGAAAGAAAAGCCGGAAAATAAGGGGTTTCGCTGTTACTGGTCGCGAAATTGGGGTTCGCGCTTTTCCAGGAAAGCGGACATGCCTTCTTTCTGATCCTCGGTCGCGAAGACAGCGTTGAACATGCGGCGTTCAAAGAGGATGCCTTCGCGCAGTGTCGTTTCCTGCGCGCGGTTGACGCATTCCTTGACGATCATCGCGGTGAGGGCTGATTTCTGGGCGATCTTGGCGGCGGATTTCATCGCCTCGGTCATCAGATCCTTGGCCGGGACGATTCGGGAGACGAGGCCGCAGCGTTCCGCCTCGGCCGCGTCCATGAAGCGGCCCGTCAGGTTCATGTCCATCGCCTTGGCCTTGCCCACCGCGCGGGTGAGGCGCTGGGTGCCGCCCATGCCGGCGACGATGCCGAGGTTGATTTCAGGCTGGCCGAATTTGGCCGTATCGGCGGCGATGATGAAATCGCACATCATGGCAAGTTCGCAGCCACCGCCAAGGCAATAGCCCGCCACGGCGGCGATGATCGGTTTGCGGCAGCGGGCGATGGCGTCGGCCTCGGGCGCAAAGAGATCGTCGAAAAAGACGTCGGTAAAGGATTTCTCGGCCATTTCCTTGACGTCGGCACCAGCGGCAAAGGCCTTTTCTGACCCGGTCACGACGATGCAGCGGACCTTGTCGTTACGGTCGGCCGTGGTGATGGCGGCGGCCAGTTCCTGCATCAGTTTGGCGTTGAGGGCATTGAGCGCCTCGGGCCGGTTCAGGCGGATCAGGGCGATGTAATCCTCGATCTCGACGATGAGCGTCTCGTAGGCCATGTCACGGCTCCGTTCTTTTGTTGCCCAGACTCCTAGCAGCAACAGGGGCGTTATCAAGAGACGTGTCGTGAGGTCACTTCTGGCAGGAGGGGCAATAGAAGGATGAGCGGCCTGACTGGACGATGCGGCGGATGGTGTCGGCGCAACCGGGGGTTAGGCAGGGCTGGCTTTCGCGGCCGTAGACCTGAAAGCTGTGCTGAAAATAGCCAAGCTCGCCATCGGCCTGACGGTAATCGCGCAGGGAGGAACCGCCAGCGGTGATCGCCTCAGTGAGCACATCGCGGATGATGGGGACGAGGGCGGCGGCGCGGGGCGCGGCGATGCGGCCTGCCTTGCGCGCGGGGTGGATGCGGGCGCGGTAAAGCGTTTCGCAGACGTAGATATTGCCGAGGCCCGCGATGATGTGCTGGTCAAGCAGGGCGGATTTAATGGGGGTGTTGCGGCCTTTGAGCCGGGCCGCGAGGTAGGATTCGTTGAATTCATTGCCCAAGGGTTCGGGCCCGAGAACGGCCAATAGCGGATGCGCGTCGGCGTCGGCGGTGGCGGTTGGCATCAGATCCATCGCGCCAAAGCGGCGGGCATCGTTGAAGGTGATGCGGGTGCCGTTGTCCATATCAAGGACCACGTGGTCATGCTTTTCCGGGGCGGGGTGGTGGTGGTGCCATTCGCCAAGGGTTTCGCGGGTGGTTTGATCGGATACCCCATCCCCCGAAACCGGGGGAGCAGAGGAGATCAGCATCCGGCCTGACATGCCCAGATGGATCAGCAGGCTTTCCCCGGTGGAGAGGTCGGCCAAGATGTATTTTGAGCGGCGGCGCAGGGCGAGGACGCGGCTGCCTGTCAGCCGGGCGGCCATGTTGGGGGGAAAGGGCCAGCGCAGATCGGGACGGTTGACGGAGGCGCGCGTGATAACGCGGCCTTCCATCGCGGGCAGAAGGCCACGACGAACGGTTTCAACCTCGGGCAGTTCGGGCATTCGGGGGCCTGTCGGACATGTGGGCGCATTGCAGCGCCGTTGAACCGGCCTATAAGGAGGGGCAGGCAAGAGGAACGGCAAGACCCCATGACCGACGAAGATCAAGGCACCACCCATTTCGGCTTTCAGACTGTGCCGGAAGGCGACAAGGCGGGCATGGTGCATGGCGTCTTTACCCGCGTGGCAAGCCGCTATGACATCATGAACGATCTGATGTCGGGCGGGGTGCATCGGCTGTGGAAGGACGGGATGATGGACTGGCTGGCCCCACGGCCGGGCCAGAGGTTGCTGGATGTGGCCGGGGGCACGGGCGACGTGGCCTTCCGGTTCCTGAAGCGCGCGGCCGGGGCATCGGCGGTTGTGCTGGACATGACCGAATCGATGCTGGTGGAAGGGCGCAAGCGAGCCGAGGCGGAGCGGCAGGCAGAGCGGCTGGACTGGGTGGTGGGCGATGCGATGGCCCTGCCCTTTGCCGACAATTCCTTTGACGTCTACACGATCAGCTTTGGCATCCGGAACGTGACGCGGGTGCAGGACGCGCTGACCGAGGCCTATCGCGTGCTGCGGCCCGGCGGGCGGTTGATGGTGCTGGAATTCAGCCACATCCCGAATGACCTGCTGCAGAAGGCCTATGACGCCTATTCGTTCAATGTGATCCCGGTGATGGGGCAGATCGTGGCGAAGGATCGCGACAGCTATCAGTATCTGGTGGAATCGATCCGGAAGTTCCCCGATCAGGAAACCTTCGCCAGCATGATCCGCAAGGCGGGGTTCGGGCAGGTGAAGTATCGCAACCTGACGATGGGCGTGGCGGCGCTGCATTCGGGCTGGAAGCTCTGACGTGAGGGGACCGCATAACATCTGGCGTCTGATCCGCACGGGCGCGACGCTGGAGCGCACCGGCGCGATGGCCGTGGTGCTGGAGGCGTTTCGGGCGCCGCCGTCCATTCGCATTGCGGCGCGGTTGCTGGGCTGGCCGTTCAAATGGCTGGGCCTGCGCGGCGATCCGGCGCTGCCGCCCGCCACACGGGCGCTGACGGCGCTGGGGCCGGCCTATATCAAGTTCGGGCAGATCCTTTCCACCCGCCCGGATGTGGTGGGCGACGAGTTGGCCGAGCAGTTGAAATATCTGCAGGATCAGTTGCCGCCCTTCCCGCGCGACGTGGCCAAGAAGATGATCGAGGCCGAATTGGAAGTGCCGGTCGATCAGGTGTTTTCAGAATTCTCGGAGCCGGTTGCGGCAGCCTCTATCGCGCAGGTGCATCGGGCGCGGCTGGCCGAGACGGGCGAGGAAGTGGCGGTCAAGGTGCTGCGCCCCGGGATCGAGCGGGCCTTTCGCAAGGATATTGATGCCTTCTACCTTATCGCGCGGACGATCGAGATCGTGGCACCTGCGGCGCGGCGTTTGCGGCCCATGGATGTGATCGCGCATTTCGAAGGCGTGGTCATGGGCGAGTTGGATCTCCGGCTGGAATCCTCGGCTGCGGCCGAATTTGCGGCGAATACCGAGAAGGATGAAGGGTTCCGCGTGCCGAGGCCGGTCTGGGCGCTGTCGGGGCGGACGGTGATGACGCTGGGCTGGGCCGAGGGCATCGGGATGAACGACAACGCCGCGATCGATGCGGCGGGGCATGACCGGAAGGTTCTGGCGACGCGGGTGCTGTCTCTGTTTCTGAGCCATGCGCTGCGGGATGGGTTCTTTCATGCCGACATGCATCAGGGGAACCTGAAAGTGGGTGCGGATGGGGCGATCATCGCGCTGGATTTCGGGATCATGGGGCGGATCGACGAATACACCCGCCGCGTTTATGCCGAGATCCTGATGGGGTTCATCCGCAAGGATTACCGCCGCGTGGCCGAGGTGCATTTCGAGGCGGGCTACGTGCCTGCGGATCGGGATATCGACGAATTCGCCCGGGCGCTGCGGGCGGTGGGTGAGCCGATTTTCGGCATGGATGCGAGCCGGATTTCGATGGCGCGGCTGCTGGCCTATCTGTTTGATGTGACGGAACGCTTTGGGATGCAGACGCGGACGGAATTGATCCTGCTGCAGCGGACTATGGTGGTGGTGGAAGGCGTGGCGCGGTCGCTGGATCCACATATCAACATCTGGCAGGTCGCGCGGCCGGTGGTGGAGAGCTATATCGCCAAGAATATTGGGCCGGCGGCCCTGCTGCGGGATCTGGTGCAGACGGCACGGGTGCTGAGCCGGTTCGGGCCAAAGCTGCCGCGCATGGTGGAGGCGGCGCTGATCGCGCAGGCCGAACCGTCGCGCCCCTTGGCCCCGCCACGGCGGCGGTCGCGGTGGTATCTGATTCCGCTGGGGGTTCTTGTCTTTGCCGCAGGGATCGGGCTGGGCGTGCTGATCTAGAGCGCGGCAAGTTCGATCTGCAGCGCGCGGGCATAATCGGCATCGCCGCGCGCCGCTTTCCAAGCGCAATGGGCGGCGATGCGCCAGAGATAAAGCGGGCGCAGGGCGCGGCTGCGCGTGACGATTTCCGCAGACGGATAGGCGGCGAAGAGCGCCGCGGCCCAGCCGACAGGTACGATCCGGCCTGTATAGAGCCACATCATGGCGGGCGAGGTGAGGGTGGCGAGGTCTTCGGCCGGGTCGCCCATGCCGGGACATTGCCAATCTATGAGCAACGGTCCTGACGGCGTGGCGAGGATATTGCCCGGCACCACATCGGCATGAACCGGCCGCGGCGCGACCGGGGGAAGGCCGGGATCGGGCGGCGGGGGTGGCAAATCGGGCGGGGCGAAGCTGATGGCGTGGGCCAGAAGCGCGGCGCTGCCATTGGGCAGCGGACGGAACGCATCAGGAGGAAGCGCGGCGCTGTGCAGGCGGTGCAGCATCCGGGCGACGGGCGCGGGATCGCCTTGCCAGATGCTTCCCTGAGCGTGATCGTAGATGATCCAATCAGCGCCATTGGCCCGCAGGCGGGGGGCAAGGCCGAGAGGGGACAGCAGGGTGAGGGCTTTGGCCTCTGCCATGGGGTCATTCGGGAAGAGCGGGCTGGCGGCATCGGGGCGGTGATGCTTGACCACGAAACGGCCCACCCGCCAGACCGCGTTGGAGCGACCGCCGTCCATGGCCTGCCAATCGCCCGGCTGAAGGCTGGGGTCGAGCCGGGCAAGGGCGGCTAGGGCGGCGGATGGGGGCGTTTTCATGGGGGCGGACCCTAGCGTCGGGGGCCGCCGCCGCAAGAGAGATCAGGGCATCCGCAGCGCCGTGACGTCTGAGGCGGAAACGGCAATGCCGCCGCGCAGGATCAGGGTGATCTGGTCACCATCCCGGCGCGCCTCTTCGATGGGGGCGTAGGATTGGATGGGATCGGTGCGGATCACCTCATCCCCTACCCGGCTTTCGAGGCGCAGCTGATAACGGCCCGGCGGCAATGGATCGCCAGCCGCATCCGCGCCGAGCCACGCATAGCTGCGGCTGCCCGGCGGGACGGTTTCACGCGAAACAAGGGTCCCGGAGGCATCCGTGACGGTGAGGACCAGATTATCCGCCGCCGGGGCCGGGTTGGGCGTGAGGGTGATGGCGCTGCCGTCATACCAGACATCGGCGGGGGTCCGCGCCTCTTGCCCGACCCAGCCGGACAGTTGCGCCATGCCCATCAGGCTGAACTGTGCGGCGAGGCCGGAGAGAAGCTGATTGGTCTGCACCTGCTGTTCGACGCCGGAAAAGGTGGCCAGTTGCACCGCGAAATCGGTGGAATCGAGCGGGTTCAGGGGATCCTGATTCTGCATCTGGGTGGTCAGCATTTTAAGGAATGTCGTGAAATCCGATCCCGGGGATGCCGAGAAAGACCGGTTTGTCGGTGGGGCAGATGCAGGGGCAGGGGTGATTGTGGTCATGGTGATCCTTTCAGAGCCGAAGGTCGAGCGTGCCGGGAGGGGCCAACCGGGGAGGATGCTGCGAGGCGTGGTCCCGCGCGGGCGCGGTGCCTGACGAGTAGAGGCTTTCTTGCGGCTGGTCGCGCTGCTGCGGCGGGGCATCCTGCGCCCCGTTCCCGGCAAAGCTGAGCGAAGCACCGGCAAAGCCCGCTTGCCGCAGGTCGGCCAGCAGTTGATCGCCCTGTCGCCGGAGGAGATCGAGCGTTTGCGGCTGTTCAACGGAAAGATGGATATGCAGGCCGTGCTCTGTCTGCGTCACTTCAAACCGAAGGGTTCCAAGCTCATCCGGGCGAAGTGTCAACGTGACAAGGCCATCCGGGGCTGTCCGGACAAGGCGCAGAATTTCGGCCGTCAGCGGTGGTGCGGCGGCGGGCGGGCGGTTTGGTGCCGGATCATCCTGCTGCAGGCCAAGACCGACCTCTGCTGAAATCGCGGCTAGGATGGGGGAAGCGGGATCGGAATCCTGCGGATAGACCCTGATCTCCGCAATGTTCGTAACGAAATGCGGCTTGTCGGCAGAGCCAGCGGCAGATGCCATGCTGGTGTCACGCATCGCAAGCGGTGCCTCCTGCCCCTTGGGGGTGGAGGCCGGGTTATGTTCCGTTTCGGGGGAACTTGCCTGATCCAGCGTCAGGGCGGCAGACGGGCGGACGGTGGGTTGGACATCCTGAGGAAGCGGCGACAGATCCGGCACCCCCCCGGACCAAAGCCGGGGTTCGGGTGTCATGCTGGCATCACCGCCCGCATTATTGGCCCGCGGCCCGGCAGGCGCGAC